>CAOJHG010000152.1 GCA_948435975.1 uncultured Oscillibacter sp.
TGGGGAGGAGGTACGCAGTGATGCCGGTGGCCCGCAGGGCGGCGCAGAGAGCGGCGGCACAGCCTATGGTATCCCCATCGGGACGGACATGGGTCAAAATAAGGACGTTTTGGAAGCGCCGCAGAAGGGACGCGGCCTCTGAAACAGTGAGCATGATAATCACTCCTTTGTATTTTCAAGGGCTTGGCCGTTCCGTTCCACCTGGCGCAGGACTTCCAGGATGCGGGCGCCGTGCTGGATGGAATCATCGCCGATGAATTGCAGTTCCGGGGTGTAGCGAAGCCGGAGGGCCTGCCCCAGCTCCCGCCGAAGGAAGCCGGAGGCCGATTTGAGTCCCTTGAGGACTTCTTTTTCCTGGGACTTATCCAGAACGCTGACATAGACTTTTGCATAGCGGAGGTCGCTGGTGGTGTCCACATGGGTGATAGAAACCATCCCGGTACTGGAAACGCGGGGGTCCTTTAGCTGACGGAACAGGGCCGACAGCTCCCGCTGGATCTCTTCATTGATCCGGTTGATTCGATTGGATGCCATTTAGGTCCTCCTTTTTCAGTCAATATCCCGCCGTGGGCAGCACAGCAGATGTCCGCCGCGCAGAGCCGGACAGCGGGAAGGGGCGGTAGTGAGCCGCCCCTAGTTTGCCCATTATTGCGGGATCTCCTCCATGGTATAGCCTTCCACGATATCGCCTTCCTTGATATCGTTGAACTTCTCGATAGTCAAGCCGCACTCGTAGCCGCTGGCAACCTCCTTTGCCGCATCCTTGAACCGCTGGAGGGAGGCCAATACGCCCTCATGAATCACGATGCCATCCCGGACCAGCCGGATGGAGCAGTTACGCACAATCTTGCCGTCCTGGACATAGCAGCCAGCCACTGTGCCCACGCCGGAGACCTTGTATGTCTGCCGCACTTCCGCGTGACCCAGCAGAGCTTCCCGGAACTTGGGCGCCAGCATACCCTTCATAGCCGCGGTGATTTCGTCGATGCAGTCGTAGATGACCCGGTACATCCTCATATCCACGTTTTGCCGCGCCGCGCCGTCCCGGGCCGCAGCGTCCGGACGAACGTTAAAGCCGACGATGATCGCGTTGGAGGAGGAGGCCAGCATCACATCCGACTCGTTGACCGCGCCGACGCCGCCATGAATGACCCGAACGTTGACCTCGTCGTTGGACAGCTTTTCCAGAGACGCCTTGACCGCCTCCACGCTGCCCTGTACGTCCGCTTTGACAATCAGCGCCAGTTCCTTCCGCTCGCCCGCCTGAATCTGGTCGAACAGGTTCTCCAGGGATACCTTCTGCACCGGTCCGGCGGCTTTGGCGCGTTCTTCGGCCTTCCGCTGCTCCACCAGAGTCCGGGCCATGCGCTCATCACTGACGGCAAAGAAGGGACTGCCCGCCGTGGGAGCTTCGCTGAGACCTGCCACCTCCACAGGGATTGAGGGGCCTGCCTCTGTCAAGCGTCCGCCCTTATAGTCCAGCATTGTCCGGATACGGCCCACAGCGGTGCCTGCAATGATGATGTCGCCCTGCTTTAAGGTGCCGTTCTGGACCAGCAGCGTCGCCACCGGACCCCGGCCCTTGTCCAGACGCGCTTCAATGACCGTACCCTGACCTGCCCGGTTGGGGTTGGCCTTCAGCTCGGCCATTTCCGCTGTCAGCGTTACCATCTCCAAAAGGTTGTCAATGCCAATATTCTTCTTCGCGGAAACCTTGCAGCAAATGGTTTCGCCGCCCCACTCCTCGGGAACCAGGCCGTGTTCCGTCAACTGCTGCATGACCTTGTCGGGGTTGGCGTTCTCTTTGTCGATTTTGTTGATAGCCACTACAATAGGAATATTCGCGGCCTTGGCGTGGCTGATGGATTCAATGGTCTGGGGCATGATGCCATCGTCCGCCGCTACCATCAAAATAGCGATATCCGTCACCATCGCGCCGCGGGCACGCATGGAGGTAAACGCCTCGTGGCCCGGGGTGTCCAGGAAGGTGATAGGTTTTCCGTTCAACTGGACCTGATACGCACCGATATGCTGTGTGATGCCGCCTGCCTCGCCGGAAGCTACAGAGGTATTCCGGATAGTGTCCAGCAGGGAGGTCTTGCCGTGGTCCACGTGGCCCATGACCACCACCACCGGCGCACGGGGAACCAGGTCTTCGGGCCGGTCCTCGTGGTCGTCAATCAGGCGTTCCTCAATGGTCACGACGACTTCCTTTTCCACCTTACAGCCCAGCTCCATGGCGACCAGGGCGGCGGTGTCGTAGTCAATCAACTGGCTGAGGGAGGCCATGACGCCGTTTTTCATCAGGCACTTCACGACTTCCGCGCCAGTCTTCTTCATGCGGGAGGCCAGTTCGCCCACAGAAATTTCGTCGGGGATGGAGACCTTCACCGGGGCCTTCTTAGCAATCTCCAATTGGAGGCGGCGCATCCGTTCCTGCTCATCCTGCCGCCGCTTGTTGGAGAAGGTAGGACCGCCCCGGCGCTGCTGGCCCTTCTGGACCTTTTCGCGGCCGCTTCTCTGCTGGCGCTGCATCCGTTCGCCCTGCTGTCCGCCGAGGGCCTCAAGGCGTTCGTCGTACTTGGCAAGGTTCACATCGCCGCCCTTCCGGGTATCCACGATTTTCTTCTGGGGGACCCGGCTGGTGGGCACGGCGGGCTTGACGGGATTCTGTGCAGGAGCTTTTCCCGTCTGCTGCTGGCCGCTGGGGGCAGGCTGCTGAGGCCGTTTTCCCTGCTGGCCAGACGGCTGCTGTTGGCCGCTCCGTCCTGGCTGCTTTTGGGCGGGTTTCTGAGTATTCTGCTGTGCCGTTTTCTGAGCAGTCGATTGTTGACCGGCAACCGGCTGTTGACCGGCAACCGGCTGTTGACTGGCAACTGGCTGTTGAGCGGCAACTGGCTGCTGTGCAGGGGCCTGCTGACCGGAAGCCGGCTGCTGACCGGAAGCCGGCTGGCCAGACTGAGCGGGGGTGGATTCCTGGTACGTATCCTGGAAGATCACCTGGATATCGGAGACCGGGTGACGCTGGGTGAGACAGTCGAAAATGATGGAGAGCTCGTGGTCGGTCAGCACCTGCATATGGTTCTTGGGGGCCGCCACATATTTGGTCAGGATTTCTGTGATGGTTCGGGTGGGAACGCCAAAGTCCTTTGCCACCTCGTGGACTCTGTATTTTTCAGTAGCCAATATAAAACACCTCGTTACATTCCGGCCCAGGAGTCCGCTTGAAAACCGGCGGAAGGGGAAAGACCTGCCCGGCAGCTTTCAGCCGGACTCCGAACCTAGGATTTTTATGAACAATAGGAACCACGCCGCTTTCCCCAGGGGGCGCGCCCTGCTGAGACACGGGAACACGTCAGCGCCTCCTGCCGCGGCTGCGGTCTGGTCCGCTGGGATGGCCCCCCCGTTTCTCCTGCGTCTGGGAACGACCGTCTTTCCGGGTGCGGGATTCTCCGTGAGGCTTTCCGCTCTTGGCATAGGGGGGACGGCTGTCGCGGCTGGGCTTGGGACCACTGGGGTTTCCCTTGCTGTAAGGACGCTGTTCTTTGGTATAGGGCTTTGGTCCTGGCCCGCGCCGTTCTCTGCTGTGGAATGCCTCTCCACTGCGGCGGGGGCCTCTGGGCGGTCCGGGCGGACGGCGGGAGTGGGTTTTCTCTCTTGGCGGCGTGGTTCTCCGTTCAGCGGCCCGCCGGACCTTGAGAGCCATCCGTTCGGAAGCGTCTCCATACCGTTCCGGGTCCATCGCGGCCAGGCGGCGGACCACGGCGGAGGCCATGCCCAGGTCCGTCACTGCCGTCATTGCCACGCTGCTTCTCCCCAGCGCCCCTCCCAGCTCCGTCTTGGAGAAAGGAATAATCAGCCACAGGCAATGGCCCGCCTCCGCCAAATGCTCCACCCGGCGGAGGGTGTTGCCGGAAGCGTCAGAGGCCGCCAGCAAGAGCCGGGCCCTTCCTCCCTGGGCGGCGAGAGAGACTGGTTCCTCGCCCACCTCCAGGCGTCCGCCCCGCAAGGCCAGACCCAGGAAGGATAAAAGGTTGTTGTTCATGCTTCGCCCCCCAATTCCGCTTCCATAGCGTCGTATACATCCTCGGGAATAGCGGCGGAGAAGGCCCGTTCCAGCGCCCTGGACTTCCGCGCACGTTTCAGGCACGCCACGTCCCGGCACACGTAGGCTCCCCGGCCCGGCTTCTTTCCGCCGAAGTCCAGGCTGACCGCGCCCTCTGGGGAACGGACCACCCGCAGCAAAATTTTCTTATCCTTCATCTCCCGGCACCCCACACATTGGCGCTGGGGAATCTTTTTCACCTTTGGCATCACCGTCACCCCCCTTTCGATTTAGTAAAGGACTGTCCGCCGTCAATCTTCCTCTGAAGAGGCAGGCGCATTCTCCGCAGGCTCTTCTTCCTCGAACAGCGCCTCAGGGTCCTCCTCCGGGAGCTGTTCCGGGGTCTCGGCGTCTTCCTTGCTGTCCTTGTAGCTTTGTGGCTTGATGTCGATTTTGTATCCTGTCAGCCGTGCGGCCAGGCGAGCGTTTTGACCCTCCTTGCCAATAGCCAGAGACAGTTGGTCGTCCGGCACCAAACAGCGGCAGGCCTTACCCTCGTCCGCCATCCAGACCTCCACCACGTCGGCGGGGGCCAGAGCGGCGGCAATGAACTCGGCGGGGTCCTCGCTGTACTTGATGATGTCGATTTTTTCACCCCGCAGCTCATCGACAATTGCGGCCACACGCTGCCCCTTGGGACCGACACAGGCGCCGATGGGGTCGATGTTATCAACTGTAGACCAGACGGCCAATTTCCTCCGGCTTCCTGCTTCCCGGGCGACGTTCTTGACTTCCACAATGCCGTCGTGGATTTCCGGAACCTCGTTTTCAAAAAGGCGCTTCACCAGGCCGGGATGGGTTCTGGAAATCAGAATCTGGGGTCCGCGTGTAGAACGGCGAACGTCCACTACGTACACTTTAATGTGCATTCCCTCTTCCATGGTCTCATCAGGAACCTGTTCGCCGGCCAGCAGCAGTGCCTCTGTAGACTCGGGTCCTGTGCCGCCGATACGGAGGGAAACGGCGTTTGTCCGGGGGTCGATGCGGGTGACAACGCCGGTCAGGATCTCATGCTGTTTGGAATTGAACTCATCGAAGACCATGCCCCGCTCGGCTTCCCGCAGGCCCTGTATGATGACCTGTTTTCCATTTCCGGCGGCGATGCGTCCGAACTCCATTTTGTCCACGGGAATGTTGACCACGTCGCCAATCTCGTACCGGGCAGAGAGGGCCTTTGCCTCTTCCAAGGGCATTTCATTTTCGGGGTCCACGTAATCCTCTTCATCCACAACGGCCTTCTGAACAAACATCCGCAGGTCCTTGTGAACATCGTCCACGTCCACCACCACGTTTTCCACATCCGGATGGTCGCGCTTATAGGCGGTGGTGATCGCCTGTACGATCTTGTCCATCATAAATGTTTGGGGGATGCTGCGCTCCTTTTCCAACAGCTCCAGAGCGGCGAAGATTTCCCCGGGGTTCATACCTGCGGGTTCCTTCTGCTTTTTGCCTTTCATCGCTCGATTCTCCTTATAATCTCATTACGTCTCAGCTTTGGTTGATATGCCGCCATGAGGAATCCGCCGTTAAAACTCCACCCGGAGGCGGACCAGCGCGACATCCTTTTTTGCCAGTGTAAAAGTCTGTTCCCCCACGGTGATGGTGACATTCCCGCTGGCCTCGTCATAAGCGGTCAGGAGGCCGGGAAGTTCCTTGCGGCCATCCAGCGCACGATACAGCTTCACCAGGACGGGACTGCCCAGGAACTGCTGGAAATCTTCAGGACGCTTCAAGGCCCGTTCCGCACCAGCGGAGCCGACCTCCAAGGTGTAGCTGCCCTCAATGGGGTCAACCTCGTCCAGCAGGTCGGAGAGCTTTCGGGAGACGGCTTCACAGTCCAGAATGTCCACACCGCCTTCTTT
>CAOJHG010000153.1 GCA_948435975.1 uncultured Oscillibacter sp.
TTTTTGATACGGTGGAACACGCCGCACAGTCTGACGCGGTCAGCAAAATCGCCGCGCTGGCCTCGGACCCCGCCGTACAGGAGGGGAACATCTTTGGCAGGTTTATAGAAACCGAAAACCGGACCGTCCGGCTCACCGGCGGTTATATGTGGCCTCTCTACAGCCAGGAGGGTAACACCGAGGCGAGCGTGAACCTTACCCACGAGCAGGCCCAGGCTCTGGAGGATGCGATCCGGCGGGACATCCAGGCGGGACACTTCGGCAGGACCATCTTCCTGACAAGCGCCAGCGAGTACGCGAACTCTGTTTACCGGAGTGAACTTGAGCTCTATTACAGTATCACGGAGCATTATGAAGATGGGTCGGGGTCCTACTCTGAGCAGACTTCCATCCGCATTTCCACGTACTGTACAGAGACCATCCAGACGCTGCGGGATATCGGCGTGCTCACAGACTCCCAACGCATGGTGACCCGGGCGGAATATCGTGAGATGCAGCAGGAGACTGGAGACAGCGATTACACCTATTATGATGATGTGACTCCCCTCATGTGATATACGCGTAATAGGAGACCAGCATGGAATACGAGAGAGAACATCAACAAAGAACCCATATCGACCCCCGTATCCTGAGCCTTGCCGCGCTCCTTGCGGTGATGACGGTGGCAGTCCTTGTGATTGCCGCCGTCAAGCTGCGCGGACCGGCCCCATCCCCGGATGAGGTGGAAAAGAATGTGCCGTCCTATGTGGCGCAGGAGTTCCTTACGCTCAACCAGTGGTCCCGTCCCGGTAGGCCCTTGGAGGAGGTGAACGGCGTTGTTCTGCACTACATCGGCAACCCCGGCACCAGCGCCATGGCCAACCGGAACTATTTTAATTCCCTGGCTGACGGGAGCCTGCAAACCTACGCCAGCAGTCATTTCATCGTGGGTCTGGAAGGAGAGGTCATCCAGTGCGTGCCCTTGGACGAGATTGCTTACGCCTCCAACACCCGGAACGACGACACCATCTCTGTGGAAGCCTGCCACCCGGACGAAACGGGGGTCTACCGGGCGGCGACTTACCGGCGGGTGGTGGAGCTGACCGCGTGGCTGTGCCGGGAGTTCCGCTTGGACCCGGCGAAGGATGTGATCCGGCATTATGATGTGACTGGGAAGCTGTGCCCGCTGTACTACGTGGAAAATGAGGAGGCGTGGGAGCAGCTTTTGGCCGATATTGCTGCGGAAATGGAGGCGCAGGAAGTGGAAGCCCAGAAAGTGGAAGAGGCGGAGGAAAAAGAATCTTGAAATTTTTGAAAATTTTTCTCTGAAGGTGAAACAAAACGGGCTTCTGAATCGTCTATATAGTAGAGCCTTAGACAGGCCTTCAGAATGCTGATGTGAAAGGAGCCTCCCCTTATGGAGCAAACAAAAACGGAGAATCTGTGGCGCGTATGGGTAGATGCCCAGCGTAAGATCGTGTCCTTCCACGAGGAGGAGGACTGTAAACTGCTGGAGTTCCGCAGCCGGGAGATGTTCTTCCGCTGCATCGAGCAGTATACCGGCCTACAGTACCGCTACCAATAAGTGCATACATAAAAAGAGGAGGGCTGAAACCTCCTCCTTTTATTTTGGCTTGAATCAGGGGTCAGGCGGACGCCAGGAGACGAAGAGCTTCCAGGTAGCCTTCCAGACCGTGGCCGCGGATAGTGCCTGTGCAGGCGGCACGGATGTAGGACACATGGCGGAAGTCCTCCCGTGTGTCGGGGTCGGAGATGTGGACCTCCACCGTTGGGATCTGCACCGCCTTTACCGCGTCCAAGAGCGCTACGCTGGTGTGCGTGTAAGCGGCGGGATTGATGATAATGCCGTCGATTTTGTCAAAGTATGCCTGCTGGATGGCGTCCACCAAATCGCCCTCGTGGTTGGACTGAAAGAAAGAGACCTCCACCCCGAGACGGTCCGCCTCTTTGGAAATCATGTCCAGCAGGTCCTGGTAGCTGGCCCTTCCATAGATTTCCGGCTGGCGGATGCCCAGCATGTTTAGGTTTGGACCGTTGATAACCAGAATTTTAGTGCTCACGAAAATCCCTCCAGATGCGCTCAGCCGTTTCCTGCGGGCTGGCCTCGTTCCATATGTATGTGTCCGCCGCCTGGATGTACAGAGGGTGCCGGACTGTGAACATTTCCTCCAGACTTCCCGCCTGGGAAAGAGGCCGTCCGCTGGTGGGCAGGTCCTCCAGACGGCGGAGGAGATAGCAGACCCACCCTGTACGCCGGAGGGCCTGCCGGTTCTCGGGCCGCAGCACCGCACCGCCCCCTGTGGCGATCACCTGGCCGCTCTTGGCACAGGTCTCTGTTAAAACACGGTGCTCCAGCTCCCGGAACACACCCTCGCCGTCCTCGCGGAAGATTTCCGGAATTGGTTTTCCAGCCGCACGGGTAATCTCATCGTCCAAATCGACGAACGCCTTGCCGGAGGCCGCCGCCAGCGCCTGGCCGACGGTGGTCTTTCCGCTTCCCGGCATCCCAACAAGAACGATGTTGGTCATTTGCAGACGCAGTGTGCGGATGATTGCTTCCGTTTCTCCGTCGGGGATGGTCTTGCCGAAAAAGAGCTCCTCCGCCCGCTTCGCCTGGGCCGCCAGCATGGACAGGCCGCCGGTGCAGCGGAATTGACGGTCCATAAACAGGCCTAGTTCATCCAGATATTGGCCGCTTCGGTTCCAGTCCTCCGCTTGCAGAAGGAGGTTCGTCCGGACTGGATTGTAAATCACATCCACAACATCCACTATGGCGGGCAGAAACTGCAGGTCCACCGGCCGGCCCTCCAACCTCGGCCACATGCCGACGGGGGTGGTGTTGATAATAGCTTCCGCATCAGCGTGGAGCGTGTAGAGATTGTCATAATTGTTCCGGCCCGTCCGGGAGACCACCACGATTTCCCGAGCCTGTTCCCGTCTCGCCGCGGCTTGGGCTGTGAGGGACGCGCCGCCGCTGCCCAGGATAAGGACCTTCTTTCCCGACAGGGAGATCCTTGCCCGGCGCAGCATGTATAAGAAGCCGTCAATGTCCGTGTTGTAGCCATATAGCTTCCCGCCCCGCCGGACCAGCGTATTCACACTTCCGATATCCGCTGCCGCTGGGTCGATTTCATCGCAGCAGGCCATCACGTCCTGTTTATAGGGGATGGTGACGTTCAGGCCGCCGACGTCCTCCCGTCTGAGGAAGGGGCCCAGGTCCTCCGGCTCCAATTCAATCAGACGGTAGCCCTTGCAGCCGAACGCCTCGTGAATCGGCACAGACCAGCTATGCCCCAGCCTGCGGCCCAGTAAGCCGTAAAGTTTCTCTGCCATCGCTTATACTTCCGCGTAGTTGCCCAGGAACTGGAACTGGGCACAGGTCCGCTCCATCTCCTCCAGCATGGCCAGGATGCTGGGGTCCCGCACATCCGCTTCCAGCTCCAGGAAGAAGATGAACTCAAAATCGCTGCCAGCTACAGGGCAGGATTCCAGCTTTGTCATATTTACATCCAGCGCCGCAAGTTTCGAGACGATCTCGCACAATGCGCCGGGCCGGTTGTCGAAGGCGATTACCAGGCTGACCCGGTTCGCGCCGGCATAGATGACGGGATTCTTTGTGACGCAGACAAAGCGGGTATAGTTGTTGTCGCTGTTTTGAATCCTGCCGTTGACGCATTCCAGGCCGTACAGCGCCGCGCAGGGATGAGAGGAAATGGCGGCGGCGCGGCGGTTCCCGGATTCCGCTACCAGTTTCGCGGCGGCGGCGGTGTTTCCGCAGGGGATGATTTTCACGCCCTTCAGCGTCTCCAAAAAGCGGCTGCATTGACCGATGGCCTGCTCATGGGAGTAGATTTCCGTAACGTCCCCCATCTTCACGCCGGGGAGAACCAACAGCTCATGCCGGATACACAGGCGGGTAGAGCGGACGATGGACAGGTTCCGCTCTTGCAGCAGGCTGTACACCGCCCGGACGGAACCATTAGAGCTGTTTTCAATGGGCAGGACGCCGAACTTGCACAGGCCGGATTCCACTGCGGACGCCACCGCCTCGAAGGTCTTGACATACATAATGCTGCCGCGGGGGAAGAGGCGGTCGCAGGCGGCTTGAGAGTTTCCGCCTTCCACACCCTGGCAGGCAACCAGGCCTGTCTGAGGGAACAAATCTCTGCCAGCCTCCAGAGACGCCCGGACCTGCGCGCCCACCTTTGTCTCAGAGGAAATCAATTCCGCCTGACGGGAACGGGCCAGCTCGAAGAGTGTGGAGAACAGATGGTAGGCGTAGCGTTCCCGTGCCCCGGCGTTTTCCGTGACCCTTGCCAGAACGGACCGTTCCCGCTCTTTGTTCAGGATAGGGAGGCGGTGTTCGTTTTTGTAGGCGGCCACCTCCTCCGCCAAGTCCATACGCTCCAGGAAGAGTTTTAATAATTGGTCGTCTACCGCGTCGATTTTGGCGCGAATCTCAGAAAGTTCCATGATTTCCCTCCAAAAGTAAGTCTAACAGTACAATAGCCGTAACCGCCTCCACCACTGGGACCGCCCGATGAGCAATGCAGGGGTCATGGCGGCCATGGATGGTCAGCTCCGCGTTTTCCCGTGTGGCAAGGCTGATGGTCTGCTGGGGCTGTCCAATAGACGGCGTGGGCTTGACAGCGGCCCGGAAAACGATAGGCATTCCGGTAGTAATACCGCCCAGGATGCCGCCTGCGTGGTTGGTCTTCCCGCGGACTTGACCGTTTTCCATGGTAAAGGGGTCGTTGTTTTCCGAACCCCGGAGAGCGGCGGCGGAAAAGCCAGCGCCGAACTCCACGCCCTTCACCGCGGGGATGCCGAAGAGCGCAGCGGAAAGCCGGCTCTCAATGCCGTCAAACATAGGGTCCCCCAGTCCGGCGGGCAGACCGATGGCGGCGCACTCAATGACGCCTCCCACGCTGTCCAGGCTGTTCCTGGCGTCCAGAATGGCGGCCTGCATCCGTTCCCCGGCCCCGCCGTCCAGGACAGGGAAGGCTTTTTCAGCTATGGACGCAAAAAGTGTTTGTGTGGGATAGAGGGGAAAGGGCTCGTCGGGAATCCCGGCTGCGCTGTACAGGTGAGCCCCCGCATAGACGCTGCGGCGGGCCAAAATCTGCTTCGCAATGCCGCCCGCCACGCACAAAGGAGCCGTCAGCCGTCCGGAGAAGTGCCCGCCGCCCCGCATGTCTGCATGTCCGCCCCACTTGACGGAGGCCGTGTAGTCTGCGTGGCCGGGGCGGGGCTTTTCCTTTAGCCCGCTGTAGTCCTTGGAGTGCTGGTCCGCGTTTTCAATGACCGCACAGAGAGGCGCACCGCAGGTCTTTCCATCCTCCAGACCGGAAAGGAAGGCGGGGAGGTCGGTCTCCTTCCGGGCGGTGGAAAGGGCGCTTTTTCCAGGGCGGCGGCGGTCTAAAAAGGCGTTCAGTTCCTCCAGGTCGATTGCTTCCCCGGCAGGCAGGCCGTCAACCACAACGCCGATGGCCCTCCCGTGGGACTGACCGAAAACCGAAACCTTTACAATCTTCCCAAACTCAGACGACAAGGACATCACCCCCTAAATTCTCATAATCCCGCCAGAACGACGGGTAGGATTTCCTCACCGCCTCCGCCCCCAGGATGGTCACGGGCTTCTCGCAGCGGGTGGCGGCAATCGCGGCGGCCATAACGATGCGGTGATCGTTGGCCCCATCCACGGTGCCGCCCCGGAGAGATTCGACCCCATGAACGGTAAGGCTGTCCCCGCCCTCGTCGGCAAGGCCCCCCAGGTCCAGCAGCATATCCCGGACAGTGGCAAGGCGGTCGCTTTCCTTCAGACGGAGGCGGGCGGCGTTCCGGAAAACGGTGGTTCCCCGCCGCACCGCCGCCATGACTGCCAGAGGCGGAAGCAGGTCCGGACAGCCGCTGACGTCGATGGAGGCGACCCCTGGGGCGGACCGC
>CAOJHG010000154.1 GCA_948435975.1 uncultured Oscillibacter sp.
AGTATCTGATCGACGACGAGGCCGACGCCGCCTCCGAGAACGATTTCGGCAAGAACGTCATCCCCGCCATGCTGAGCAACGGCGAGAAGATGGCCGCCTACCGCTTCGCGGGCTACTGGAAGGATGTGGGCACTCTGGATTCCCTCTGGGATGCCAATATGGATATGCTGGCCCCTGAGTCCGGTCTGGACCTCCATGACCGCTCCTGGCCCATCTACGCCCGCTCCGTCAACGCCGCTCCCGCGTTTCTGGGTCCTAAGTCCACTGTGACCCACAGCGCCTTCAACCGGGGAAGCGCCCTGGAAGGCGTGGTGGAAAACTCCGTCCTGTCCCCGAATGTGGATGTGGCCGAAGGCGCCCGGGTGAGTTACTCCGTGCTTCTTCCCGGCGCAAAGGTGGCCGCCGGCGCTGTGGTGGAATACGCCATCCTGGGCGAGGACTGCCAGATCGGCGCGGGCTGCCATGTGGGCGGCAAACCGGAAGAGCACCCCGAGGGCTGGGGACTGACGGTGCTGGCTCCTAACTGCGTCCTTCCTGATGGAAAGAACGTTGCCCCCGGCATCATGCTGGACTGCAACGGTGAGGAGGTGTCCAAGAAATGAAAGGACTTCATGGTATTATTTTCTCCTATGAGCAGCGCAACAACCTACGGGAGCTGGGCGAGATCCGTTCCCCCTCCTCCATCCCCTTCGGCTGCCGGTTCCGCAGCGTGGACTTCTCTCTGTCCAACCTGGTGAACGCCGGCGCTACCGATGTGGGCATCGTGCTTCACGGCCAGTATCAGAGCCTGCTGGACCACCTGGGTTCCGGCAAGGATTGGGACCTCTCCCGGAAGCGCGGCGGCCTGCGTCTGCTGCCTCCCTTCAACTATCAGAAGAATTGGGGCGTCATGCCGTTCCGGGGCAAGATCGAGGCCCTGGCCAACGTCCGTTCTTACCTGGATACCATCCGCCAGGACTACGTGGCTATGATGGAAGGCGACCTGGTGGCCAATTTGCCTTTGGCGGACATCTTTGAGAGTCATCTGAAGTCCGGCGCGGATATCACTGTGGTCTGCGGCAACGACAGCTTCGCCACAGAGGACGGCACCTACTTTGAAAAGAACGCTGAAGGCCGCATTACCCAGGTCTTTTACAAGCTCAACAATCCCCGGGGCTTCCGCAGCCTGGAGGTCTACATCGTCTCCACGAAGCTGCTGAAAGAGCTAGTGGACGACTGCCACGCCAAGGACCAATTCAGCTGGCGGCGGGATGTGCTCCTGGCGAAAAAGGAAAGCCTGTATCTGAACAGCTACATCTGGAGCGGCTTTGCGGCGCAGATCCGTTCCGTCCAGGAATACTATGACCGCAGTATGCAGCTTCTGAACCCCGACATCCGGAAGGAGCTGTTCACCCCTGCCCGTCCCATCCGGGCAAAGGGTACGGACAAGGCCCCATCCTACGTAGGCGCGGACGGACGGTGCATCAACTCCCTGATGGCCGACGGCTGTACCATTGAAGGCGTGGTGGAAAACTCCATCCTGTCCACCGGCGTTGTAGTGGAGCTGGGCGCCGTGGTGCGGAACTGTATGCTCTTTGAGGGCACGGTGGTCCGCCGGAATGCGCAGCTATCCCACATCATCACTGACAAACATGTTGAGATTCTGCCGGACCGGACGCTGATGGGCCACGCCACCTATCCCATTGTCCTGGCCAAAGGCAGCCGGGTATAAACCGACTGGGCACGGGGAAAGGGGGGACTGGTTTCCCTCTTTTCCCTGGCCTCTGTTTTTGAGACAGAACGTCAAAATAATGGGAACGCTGGTTTTTGGGCGCTCCAGGTCCCCAGACATTCCCATTATTTTTGCGTTCTGCCGCAGGAAATCGTTTTCTTTTTTGACAGAGCGCCGAATTTCCTCCCCGATGATATGCGGCCCAAGCGGGCTGGTGGGGAAAGATATGAAAAGGAGTTGCTTATGAAAATTTTGTATGTTACCAGTGAGGCTGTGCCCTTCTGCAAGACCGGCGGCCTGGCGGACGTGGCGGGCTCTCTGCCTCCGGCTCTGGCGGCTCAGGGTGCGGAGGTCGCGGTTGTCCTGCCTCTTTACCAGCGCGTGCGGGACCGTTTTGGCGGACAGCTCAAGTTTGAATGCTACGACTATGTGAACCTGGGCTGGCGTCACATTTACTGCGGCCTGTTTTCCATGGAGAAGGACGGCGTGACCTGGTACTTTTTGGATAACGAGCAGTATTTCGCCCGCTGGGAGCTGTACGGCCACCCCGACGACGGCGAGCGCTTCGGCTTCTTCTCCCGGGCCGTGGTGAAGATGCTGGACCACTACAAGTTCTGGCCTGACGTTATCAACTGCAACGACTGGCAGACCGCTCTGGTGCCCATTTACCTGAAGGATGACGGCGTTCGTGAGGACCGCTACCGTTCTATCAAGACCACCCTGACCATCCACAACATTGAGTATCAGGGCCGCTACAATCCTTACGTCCTGGGCGAACTTTTCGGTCTGGATGCGGGCTGGGTCCGGGACGGCACTCTGCTCATGGACGGCGACCTGAATCTGCTCAAAGGCGCGATCCTCTGTGCCGACGCAGTGAACGCCGTTTCTCCCACCTACGCCAACGAGCTCAAGATGGCTTACTTTGCCCACCACATGGAGAGCATCATCCAGCAGTGCTCCAACAAGCTCTCCGGCGTGCTGAACGGCATTGACATGAAGCTGTACGACCCGAAAACCGACTCCCGCATTGCCGCCAATTTCTCCATAGACAACATGGCCGGCAAGGATACCGACAAGGCCACGCTGCAAAAGCTGGTGGGCCTGCGTGAAGAGCCCCATACCCCCATCGTAGCCATGGTCAGCCGTCTGGTCTCCCACAAGGGCCTGGACCTGATCTGCGAGGTGCTCCACGATATGATGCAGCTTCCCATTCAGATGGTGGTCTTGGGCACCGGCGACCAGAAATACGAGGACTTCTTCCGCTGGGCCGCGCAGGAGTATTCCGGCCGAATGTCCATCTGCCTGGAGTACAATGAAGAGCTGTCCATGGCAATCTATGCCGGCGCGGACCTGTTCCTGATGCCCTCCAAGAGCGAGCCCTGCGGCCTGAGCCAGATGATCGCCATGCGTTACGGCGCGGTGCCTATCGTTCGGGAGACCGGCGGCTTGAAGGACTCTGTACAGCCGCACGAGGGCTGGAGAGACGCCGGCACCGGCTTCACCTTCGCCAACTATGCCAGCGGCGACATGCTCCACGTGATCCGTGAGGCGGTGTACCTCTACAAAGATTATCCTGATGTCTTTGCCCGTCTGCGCCAGCGGGCGATGTCCTGCGATTTCAGTTGGGCCAGAAGCGCCAGAGAATATCTGCGCATTTACTCCACTGTCACTGGCATTGAGTGGCCTCCTGTCTCTTCTGCTTCTGTCCGCGCAACAGATGGTGAAGGCCCTTTTGAAAAAGGCGCTCCCGCTGTGGAGGAGGTTCCCGCTGCGTCCGCTCCTGCTGCGGAGGAAGCGCCTGTCGTAAAGGAAACGCCCGTTGTGGAAGAGGTCCCTGCCGAGCCTGCTCCTGTTGCAGAGGAAGCGCCCGCTGAAACCATTCCTGCTGCGGAAGAAACACCGGAAGAGGTCCCTGCCGGGGCTGCTCCTGTTATAGAGGAAGCGCCCGCTGAAACCATTCCTGCTGCGGAAGAAACACCGGAGGAGGTCCCTGCCGAAACCGCTCCCGCTGTGGAGGAAACACCTGCCGGGACCGCAGAAGCCAAGATGGAAGCCGCTGCTGAAATTGCCGTAGAGACCGCGGAGGAAGAAGAGTCCGCCGAAGATGCAAAGACTCCCAAGAAGACTGGCGCAAAGAAGACTGCCAAGAAGACCACCGCGAAGAAAAGCACTGCAAAAAAGAGCTCCACAAAAAAGGGAAGCACTAAGAAATAAACCTGCAAAGTGAGGATCATTCATGACAGCATTTACGACAACACAAGCCCTGGAAGAAGCCCTGACCGCCAAACTGACCTCCAATTTCGGCAAAGCCCCGGAGGAAGCTACGGAAGGCGAGATGATGCGCGCCAGCGCACTCGTCCTGCGGGATGTGATGGCCCAGCGGGAGGTTGAGACCCGCAAGCGCACCCGTATCAACAAAAAGAAGCAGGTCCATTACCTGTCCATGGAATTCCTGATGGGCCGCAGCTTGATGAAGAACGCATATAATCTGGGCGTTCTTCCGCAGTTGAAAGAGGCCCTGGAGCACCTGGGCTTCAAGGCTGGAGACATCTTTGAGGCGGAACCCGACGCGGCTTTGGGCAACGGCGGTCTGGGCCGTCTGGCGGCCTGCTACCTGGACTCCATGACGACGCTGGAGATTCCCGCCACCGGCTATTCCATCTGCTACGAGCTGGGTCTTTTCAAGCAGAAGATCGTGGAAGGCCAGCAGGTGGAGCTTCCCGACCACTGGAAGGAGCTGGGCGCTGCCTGGCTGATGCCCAAGCCCGCGGAAGCGCAGCACATCTCTTTCGGCGGCACCGTGCGGGAGTTCTGGGACGACGGACATCTGCACACCGTCAACGAAAATGCCACCACCGTCCTGGCCGTCCCCTATGATATGGAGATTGCCGGCTATGACACCGACCATGTCAACGTCCTCCGCCTGTGGGACGCCCGTCCTACCAAGCCGATGGACATGGGCCTCTTTGGGCGGGGCGAATATGTGAAGGCCGCTGAGGAACAGGCTATGACTGAAGCCATCGCAAAGGTGCTCTATCCTGAGGATAACCACCTGGAAGGCAAGTCCCTGCGTCTCAAGCAGCAGTATTTCTTCGTCTCCGCCACGGTCCAGTCCATCGCCACCAAGCACCTGGACACCTATGGCACGCTGAAGACTTTCCACGAGAAGAACGTCTTCCAGATCAACGACACCCCCCCCACCTTGGTCATTCCGGAGCTGATGCGCATCTTCATTGTCGACGCCGGCATGGACTGGGATGAAGCTTGGTATATCACTACCCATTCCGTGGCTTACACCAACCACACGGTTTTGGCGGAAGCCCTGGAGCGCTGGCCTCAGACCCTGATGGAGCGCCGCCTGCCCCGTATCTGGCAGATCATCCAGGAGATCTCCGACCGTTGGCAGCACCGGGTTGAGGAGTATTACCACGACCCCTCCAAGACGGCAAAAATGGCCATCATCTGGGGCGGAGAGGTCCGGATGGCCAACCTGTGCATCGCAGGCGGCATGGCGGTCAACGGTGTGTCTGCCCTGCATTCGGACATCCTGCGCAACGACGTGTTCCATGACGCCTGCGTGATGGAGCCCTTGAAGTTCCAGAACGTCACCAACGGCATTGACCACCGGCGCTGGCTCAGTGAGATCAATCCTGGCCTGGACAGCCTGCTGAAAGAGCTCACCGGCGGCGACGCATACCTGCACGATGCCTCCAACCTCTCCAAGCTGGACGCCTTCGCCGATGACAAGGCCGTTCTGGAGCGTCTTGCAGAAATCAAGCGGCAAAACAAGCTCACCCTCGCCGCCCACGCAAAGCGGAGCCGGGGCGTGATCCTGAATCCGGACGCCATTTTTGATGTGCAGTCCAAGCGGCTTCACGAGTACAAGCGGCAACTGCTGAACGTTCTGCATATCATCTCCCTCTATCAGAAGCTCCAGGATAACCCCAACGCCATCACCCAGCCCCACACCTTCCTCTTTGGCGCCAAGGCTGCGCCGGGCTATGAGGTGGCAAAGCGCATTATCCGCCTGATCAATTCCCTGGCGGACCACATCGACCACGATCCCATCTGCAAGGATAAGCTGCAAGTGGTCTTCCTGGAAAACTACCGGGTCTCCTTGGCAGAAGTGCTGATGCCCGCCAGCGAGGTGAGCCAGCAGATTTCCACCGCCGGCAAGGAGGCCAGCGGCACCGGCAACATGAAGT
>CAOJHG010000155.1 GCA_948435975.1 uncultured Oscillibacter sp.
GGCAGGAAAGTCCACATCTCCGCAGAGCTTCCCGTCTTCACCCACATGGATGCCAACATCAAGAATAATCTGCCCAGGCGCGGTAAACGCCTCTGTAACCATTCCAGCTTGTCCGGCGGCGGCAATCAGGATTTCCGCATTCCGGCAGACAGCGGGCAGGTCAGCGGTCCGGGTGTGGCACATAGTCACAGTGGCGTTTCTCCTCTGGAGCAGCATGGACACCGGGCGGCCTACCACCAGGCTTCGGCCAATCACCACGGCCCGTTTGCCCTCAATGGAGATGCCGTAGTGATCCAGCAGCTCTATGCAGGCCTGGGCGGTACAGGGGGGATAGCCTGCCCCCTGCCCCGTAAAGACGGCTCCCAGTGCGCCAGGGGTAATGCCGTCCACATCCTTTTCCGGGGCCAGCAGGCGGCAGGCTTCCCACTCGTCTCCGGCGTTGGGCAGGGGGCGAAGAAGCAAACAGCCATGGATATGGGGATCACCGTTGATTTTCTGTATGACTTCCAGCAGTTGGTTTCGGGAACAGTCCTCCGGCTGTGGATAGTGCTGGACGTTGATGCCCGCCTTCTCACAGCGTTTCACCGCGCCGTTTTCGTAAGAGAGGTCGTCAGGACGCTGGCCTACCCGGACGATGGCCAGTGTGGGAATGGCCCCCGTGGTCCGCAGAGCTTCAGAGCGGGAAGCAAGGGCCTCGGTAAGAGCGGCGGCGGCAGGTGCACCTTTCAAAATCTGAGCCATTGATTTCAAGCCTCCTTCCGCAAACGCTGTTCTGCTGCCGCAGCAACTTGGGCGGCACGGGGGCCGTATTCTGTCAGCAGAGCGTCTATTTCTGCCTCCATGCGTCTGGCCTGTTCCCGGTCCAGGAGGCTCCCGGTGTTAATAAAAACATTCATCGCGGCACTGCGCATAGCGGCTCCGGAGAGGAGCGCCCCGCAGCCCACGTCGGAGAGGAGCATCACGGACCCCTTCTCCAGCAGCGTTTCCAGTAGCTGGATGGTCTCACAGCAAAGGCGGACCATTTCCACCGGCGCTTCGCAGGCCCGGAGAGTGGCCTCTTCCAAAACGGTTTCCCGGGTGGGATCGTCCTTTGGAATGGCGTAGGCGGCGGAGAGCGGAGAGAAAGCGGCGGCGTCCTCGTCCACCAGGGCCAGCAGCCGGACTTGCAGGCGGTCCGTTTTTTGGAGCACGTCCTGAATGTCTGCTTCATAGGCGGCGTATTTCTTTTTTCCCAGAGTATAGTTTCCCACCATGGCACACAATGCCGCGCCCAGCGCAGCCGTCAGCGCAGCCGCGCCGCCGCCGCCGGGGACTGGGGCTTTAGAGGCCAGAGCGGCTGTAAAATCCCGGCAGCTTTTGTCAATCAGTTTTTCCAAATTTTCACCTCGTAAGCGGCTTCTGCCCAAATACGGCGGGGACAAAGGGACGGTTTTGGGGCAAAGCCTGAATGTCTTCATTATATAAAGCTGAAGAAAGCCTGTCAAGCGGGACGAAATCACCTTTGAAGAGGATACCGACCAGGGTGCTGATGGAGAGAAGCGGGAAACTGGAGGAAAAATAATGGTAGACGGGGGAAAAAACATGTGCTATAATAAGATTAGTTATTTTATCTGCGCCTGTGATGGAATTGGTAGACATGCGAGATTTAGGTTCTCGTGCTTTCAGCGTGTGGGTTCGAGTCCCTTCAGGCGCACCAAGACCATATCATCCGAACCTGTTTCCGGTAGGAGATGGGTTCGGATGATTGGTTTTCTATGAGAGGGCAGGGACCAGGAGCGTTCTCATTGCTTGATGAGAGCCAAGGATTTGCCGGAACACGGCGGGACGCAGACTGCCCTTCTGAATGTCACGCTGTCAGGTCCCGGTATAGCACGATACCGGCCAGAGGGACTGGGCGGCAGGATTGAAGGTGGTCCCAGTGCCGGAGAGGAGTCCCGCGGTATCCGCCCAAGCCACGGCGCCGGTATATTACTTGCCGGGATACGAGCCGGCGGGATTCCCCATGGAGAGGCGGCCGTTGCCAGGTCCACGGTGCAGAACTGGAGAGGATTGGACGAATTGAGAATCCTGTGGCGGACAGGGTATCCCCGGCTGGAGCGGCCGGTGACTGTGAGATAATCATATCTTTGCCGCGCCCTGAACGGCAATCTGTTGCCGCCCAGCATGTGGCAGTCCTTACAGCTCCCGCATCAGGTGAAAGCTCTGCATCAACTGCACAGCCCCATACCCCCACTGATTGTTGGGATATGTCATATCGTTCCGGCGGAGACAGCCCCGAATGAGATAGGCCCGGATCTGGTAGGTCCCCATGGACGGGTCGTTGCCCTCCCGGATACCCCACTGGAGCAGCAAGGCGCAGATTCCCGCCAACACTGCGGCTGCGGCGCTGGTTCCGCTCATAAGGCCGGGACCGTAGGGATAGATACCCCGCACTCCCGCGCCGGGAGCCACCAGGTCCGGCAGTATCCGGCCATCCCAGGCGGGGCCCCGGGAGGATTTCGCATACAGGCTCTTCCCCGCGCTGTCATAGGCCCCACAGCAAATCAGCCCAACGGCGGTGCCAGGACTCGTGATGGTACAGTCCGGCGTGGCGGCTAAGAATTCCACCGAGGGCGCGACAAAGCCAGTCATGGGAAGCCAAACCTGGTACTGCCCGTTCAGCACAATGTCCCCATGGAGCTGGATGGTCCATACCCCCGGCGTAGCCCCCAAAATCCGAATGACCGAAAGCTGTCCCCCGCTGCCCTCTACCGGGAAATGGTATTCGATCTGCACTCTGGCCGCCTCCAGCACCAGCTTTACATCAGCGGCGGGATCGGTCCCAGGTCTGGCGGGCACCCTGCCAACCAATTCCCCAGAGGGAGAACGCACCGACACGGAAATCCGGTCTGCCACTGTATTCCAGGCTGCTAAATATATGTCCCCCGCGTTCTCGCCCACCTTCAAATCCACCTGTCCTGGAGGCCCTCCCGGCTGAAGGACTCCGCTGGTGTGATGCCGGGCCTCTGCCTCGTTCCCCGCTGCGGCGCAAAGACACACGCCTTTCTGAATAGACACACCGCCCAGATACTCCTCAAAGACGCTGTATCCGTCGTGGCTCCCAGCGTTGGTGCCAAGACCGATGCAGATGGCTACCGGGCGTTTCAGCTCCTGGGCCTTTCGGATGATGTACTCCACCCCAAGCATGACGGCGCTGGACTCATAGGTTTCCTCCTGGCTTGCCGGAACACAGTATTTCTCCCGGTAGAAGGGCCGGGCCTTTTTCAGCTTCACGGCGATGATCTCCGCATCCGGGGCCGCGCCGCTGAATTCATCCGTCTGCTTCCCGGCGGCTACCGAGGCCAGAAAGGTACCGTGTCCCGATTCATCCCGTTCCGGCACCAGGGCATAGGGGTCCTCAGAAGCTAACGCGGCGTCAATCTCCGCCTTGCTGTACTCCCGGCCCAGAAGAAAGCCGGAAGGCGGGTTCCCTTCGGCAGTCTGGTCGTAAATATATTGAATTTTGCTGCTACCATCCTCATAGCGGAACACGTCCTGCGTATAGTCGATGCCGGTATCCACAAAGCCCAGCAGCACGCCCCGGCCCTTTAGATTCAGATAGGGCTGATTGTGGACCTGGGAGACCCCCGCCGCCTCCAGAGCGGGCCGGTCCAGCAGCCCCAGCACCACAGGGACGGAGCTGACGAAGGTGGCTCCCAGCGCGTCTTCCAGCCGGTGAAAGTTTTCCGCCTTCACATATCCCAGGACATACCGCCCCATCAGCATCTGCCCGACTACAATATCATCGGAATTGTGCGCGTAGTCGAAAAAGGCGTCGGTGGCCCGGGTGACAAAATCCACAGTATCCGGCGCTTGGATGAATTCCCGCGCTTCCGGTGTCAGACTCATCTCAAAGTCCCCTTTCCAAATGATTGACCAGTTCATTCATGGTTCCGCACAGATTCAGCCGCCCATAACCCCATTGCGGATTTGGATAGGCCATATAAGGACTGCGGACCGCCCCCTTGCAGAGGAAAGCCTTCACACGCTGGTTGTAAAGGAACAAGTCGTTTCCCTGTACGATTCCCCACTCCATCATCAGCGCCGCCGCTCCAGAGACGAAGGGCGCCGCCATGCTGGTTCCGCTGAACACGTCGTAGCCGCCGCCAACCTTGGCAGAACGGACGCTCTCCGCCGGGGCGGTGATGTCCAACAGGGAGCGGCTGGCGCAGTCCTGAATGCCCCGGCCGGAAAAGGGGCTGATGGTCTCCGTGTCTGGCCGGAATCCGCCAACGGAAATGGGAAACAGAGCTGTAGCCGGAAGGGTGATCGTCAGGTTTGGCTCCGGCTGTAGGAAAGCGGTGCGGTCTGACACCTCCTCCATGGTGGGAAGCCATATATTGAAGCGGCCATCCGAAACCTTTTTCCCATAACACCGCAGCTTCCACAATCCGTTCAGCTCTCCGGCAGGGGCGTCCAGGTAGATCAGCACCTCCTGGGAGGCACTGTAGTGGGTGGGCACGCCGTAAAACACCGACACCCGGACCGCCCCGAAGCGGAGAAACCGGGTCCCCTCCGTCAGCGGTCCGGTTGTCTGGCCGTTGGGAAGCACCACCTCAAAGGCCGCCTCATCAGCAAAGCTCTTCCAAAGGGAGAGATAGACCTGCTCCCGCTGGGTGGAGATATTGAACTCCGCGTCCACAACCCCATTTTCCTCCAGTTTCCCTTGAAAATGGTGGGCTCCGCTGCCCTCGTTTCCAGCGGCGCAGACCACCACACTCCGTCCCCGCTGGGCGGACTGGTCAATATAGCTCTCAAACAGGGTCTGCCCCCAGTGAGAGCCGCAGTTGGTCCCATAGCTGAGGTTGACGACGCAGGGCATCCCCCACAGCTCCGCCTGGTCCAGCAGGTACTTGACAGCCCGCATCACATCGGTGGTCCGGGAGCTTCCCAGCTTCACCGCCGCAATGGACGCACCGGGGGCTGCGCCGCTCTGTCCGGCAGCAATGGCGGCAACAGCGGTGCCATGACCGCTCTGGTCCGTGGAGGAAACCAGTCCTGCGGTGATTTCCGCCCTGGAGAACGCTGCCCCGCGGTGAAAGCCTGGCGGCGGCGTTCCCTCCGCGGTCATGTCCCAAAGCGCCACTATCCGGCTGGTCCCATCCTCTCCCAAGAACTCCGGGTGCGTCAGATCGAGCCCCGAATCCACAAAGCCGATCAGGACGCCCTGCCCCGTCAGCCCCAAACCGTTCTCACGCTGAACAGGCGGAATGCAGACTGCTTCCAGACTCCGGCTGAACAGGCCGCTGAGCCGTCGGGCCGCTTCAAAGCACGTCACCTGCCGATACTCCAGAATCTGGCCGGCTTCCTGGTTCGTCAGCTCCATAATGGCAAACTGGGCGTCCAACAGCTCTGTAGGATACCCCAGAGAAAGGACGTCCCCTGTATATTTGATGATGTATTCCATACAACCTCCTGCCCAAAAAGATGAACGGATGCTCCAGGGACCCCCCCTGCCGTCTGCGCAATCAAGGAACTGGTTCATCCGTGTCGCACTGTGCCGCTGCCTGCATAGGATAGTATACGGAAAGGAGGACTGCCGTTATGAATCCAAATTACTTGGACAAAGGCAATCTGCAAATATTTGTGACTGCGGGGGAGTCCCCCATCCCCGGCGCACGGGTTCGGATCAGCGACCCTCAGAATGGCGCAGTGCTGGAGGAGACCGTCACCGATTCCTCTGGACAGACTCCCTTTATCGAGCTGCCCGCACCGCCTATGGAATGGTCAGTAGTGGAAGAGGCGTCGAACCAGCGGCCCTATGCCGTCTATAACGTCACCGTTTCCGCCGGAGGCTGGCAGACGCTTCACATCAGCGGCGTGGAGCTGCTTCCGGCCGGCCGTTCCGTCCAGCGCATGGACCT
>CAOJHG010000156.1 GCA_948435975.1 uncultured Oscillibacter sp.
TGGAAATTCCGCCCTGGCACGGAGGAGCAGCAAGCCCAGTTTCTGGACGGCCTCCGGGGACTTCAGGGCGTGGTCCCGCAGCTTCTGAAAAGTGAAGTGGCTGTCAGCGCGGGGCCAGGCACTTACGACGCGGTGCTGGTCTCCGAGTTTGAAAGCCTGGAGACGCTGGAGGCCTACAAGAAGGACCCCCGTCACCAAGCCGTTTCCGCCCTCTGCAAGTCCATCCGAGAGGACCGGGCGGCAGTGGATTATGAATTCTGATTGATTCCCGCAAAAAAGCTCCACGCCAAGGAGAAACGGCGTGGAGCTCTTGTTTTGCACAGGGCTACTTTGTGCGGCGTCTCCAAAGGAAGAGAATGGGAATCCCGCCAGCAACAGTGTAACCCACCCGGCCCCAGAGAATAGACGGGGGAACCGTGAATGCCGGGTCCATGGTTCCCAGAGTCTTTGGAAAGGTCCCGAAGAAGGTCCCCAGTGTGAAATCCACCGCCGCCGGCATAGGCAGTTGGGACACCAGCAATATTCCAGCAATGGCGGCATAGAGAAGCGCCCCGTTTATCCGCCCCAGCATCCAGCCAAGCCCCAGGCAGAACACCACCGCTGGAACCAGCACCAGCAGTCCCGGCGCCGCCAGCGAAGCAAATCCCATCCAGCCAAAGACGGCCCCATAGAACCCCAGTGCCAGCGCCGCCCCACAGACGCTCAGCAGCAGCGTCCCCGCCAGCACCGCCCCCAGACGCACTGCTGCGTAACGTCCAGGGTCCACCGGTGAAGCATCGGCAAGAACGCGGCACTCCCGGGTGCCGGTAAAGAAGGTCAGGAAAAACAGCTCCCCCGCGCAGATGACCGGCAGCAGCTTTCCGCAGTAGCTCCCAAAGCTCCAGGGGGAAAAGGGCGCGGTGTTTGCCACTCCCAAAAGAATCTCTCCGATGAGGGTCAGCCAGCCATAGGCCAGGAGGATGAGCAGGAGACCCAGAAACACCCGGTTCCACAACAGACGCCTCAGCTCATAGCGAAAAATCTTTTTATACACGGCCTACCGCCTCCTTTGTCAGTCCGCAGGCATTTAAAAAGTCGTTCAGCGTCACATACGCAGGCCCCAGCTCCGTACCGCCCTCCCGATAGAGCCTGGAAAGAATCTCATCCATTGCTTCCCGGCCTCCCACCAGGTCCTCTGCCCGTTTAATCATCAGCGCAGTACCGCTGTATTGATTCACACCTTGGATGGTTGACTGGATATCTCCCCGGTAGCGCTCCGGCAGGCGGTCCAGGTACTCCGGATGGCGGACGTAGAAATTATTCCGGCTGTCCTCCACGGCTGCTTCCCAGGGCTCCAGGTAGTGGGTCCGGGCGTAATCCTCCCCATAGCGCTCCTCCATCAAGCGGTAGGTGGAATAGGTGGTCAGGCCCTCGCTGGTCCAATACGGGTCCTCCAGGTCCGTAAGCATTACCCCCAGGCCCCACCATTGATGGATGATTTCGTGGGCCAGCACCTCCGCGCCGGAGGCTCCCTTTTCCTTGTCCTGGAGGTTCTCCACAGTAAAGCTCTCCTCCATAGTGGCGCTGATATTCCCGGACGCAAATCCCCCAAACTGGAATTCTGTCAGTTGAAGAATTTTGAACGGCTTTCCCTGCTCGAAGGTCCGGGGGCCATAGTGCTCTGTGCAATAGGCTACAGCGGCTTCCATGGAGGAAACAGCATTCAGGGATTCAAGCTGTTCCCGGTGCTTTTCGCTGAAATAGAACTCGATTGGGATACCGCCGCCTTCCAGGTCCGCCTTTACAAAGTCCGCAGCATAGACGGACAGTGCGCTTCTGCCAGTATCCTGAATGGACCAGACCCGGCCCCTGTCTGTAGTCGAAACCGCCTCCGCCGTGCCCTCGGATACCGGCGTCATTCCCGCTGGAAGGGTGATTTCCAAACTGTATGGAGTATCCTCTGACAAAATCTCCGCCTGGGGCTTCGGCGCAATGCTCTTCGTGTTCAAATCCACATAGCGGCGGCTGACAACCGTATCATAAAACGCCCCGCCGTTTACATTCCAAATCTGGGGCATCCCGCCATAGGCCAGCTCTACCGTGTTTTCCCGGTCCGCCGGAAGCTCGCAGCTCCAGTACCGGCCGGCAATGTAGTCCTTCCCGTGGTCCATCGCCTCTGCGGGCTGGCCGTTGACCTTGACGGAGTAGATTGTATAGCCGGGATTCATTTCAAAATACAGCCTCTGCGTCTCGCCGGACCAATTCTCGATCTGGTAAACAGCAGAACCGGAGACGTTCCCCAGCAGGGTATCTGAAGCGTCCGCGGTGATAACGGTGCTGGTGATGTGGAGGACCTCCGAGGTGTAATCCACTTCCTCCACGCTCATCCAGTCGGCGGGCGTATGGTCCAGAAAAGGCTGGTTCCGCCACAGCAGCCCTCCGCCGCACAGCAGGCACACCGCCGCCAGCGCACATGGCCACAGCCGCCGCAGGCCCAGAAGGAAGGAGCCGCACAAGCGCTTCCCATACCGCCGCAGGCACAGCATGGCCAGCAGAAAGAGCCCCCCGAACAGACACAGCCAAATCAAACGGCTGTAGGCCCCAATCCGGAAGAGGAGCGTGTTGCCGAAGTCGTCGGACATGGCGGGAAATTTTATCAGGCTCCACTGCCACCAGGGATTCTCCGCCCACAGATTCCCAACTTTGCAGGCCAGCAGAAACACCGTTACCGCCAAGAAGCTCACATCTGCCCGCTGGAAAATGAAATCACAGACAGCGGCGGCAATTCCTCCAAAGGCCAGCGCCGGGAACAGTACCAAGAACCAGCACAGCGCGTAATCCCCCAGAGAAAACACCAAATCCAGCTTCCACACAGTATAGGGACCATAAAGCGCAAACCCCAAAACGGCAGTCAGCAGGCTGCATGCAATGATGCTCAGGACCCGCAGAACCGTCAGCGCCAGAGTGGAAACCGCGCTGTCCGTCAGGGCCTCCATGCGGAAGCGGCGAACCCGGCTCAGCTCATACAGCGTGAGGGCGGCAAAGGCCAGGGTCCCTCCCAGCGTGCCCAATGAAATCGGGTTTGCCAGGTAAATGGTCGTCATGGTAGTCCAAGACAGAAGGGGGAACAGTGAATACCCCGCCAAGGGAAGAACCAGCGTCACCGCCGCCGCAAGCCAGGTCAAGGGGCTTTGCAGCAGGCGGCGCAGCTCCAATCGAAACAGCCTTCTCATCACAGCGCCTCCTGGGGTCCCATGTGGATCAGGTAGAGATACGCGTCCTCCAGATTCGGCTCCACTGGCTGCGCAAAGGACGGAAGGACCTTCGCCACCGCCCGGCAGGAAACGCCTCTGGCCGTGTTGACTCTCGCGGTGATTTGAAACTCCCCTGCTGCGTTCCCTGTCTCCTCAAAAACGCCCACATGTCCCTGAGCCATTTGAATCAGTCTGGACGGCGTGCCGGTAAAGAGAATGCGGCCCTCGTTGATGACAATGAGCCGGCTGCAGACTGACTGCACATCCTCAATGATATGGGTGGACAGCAGAACAATCCGGTCCTGGGCCGCCTGGGAGAAGAGGTTGCGGAAATGTATGCGTTCCTCCGGGTCCAGACCCACGGTGGGCTCGTCGAAAATCAGAAGCTGCGGCGTTCCTAAAAGAGCCTGGGCAACTCCTACCCGCTGCCGCTGTCCGCCGGAGAGGGTCCGGATTTTGACCTTTCGCCGCTCCTCCAGATTTGTGGCCCGGAGAACGGATGCAATGGCCTCCCGGCTGTTCTGGATTCCCTTGAGGGCAGACATATAATCCAGGAACTGCCAGACGGTCAGCTCATCATAGAGTCCGAAGGTCTGGGGAAGATAGCCCAAACGCGCCTTGAGGTTCCTCTCACACTGGAGCAGAGGCGTCCCGTCCACCCGGATTTCTCCGCCCGTAGGGAGCAGGCCCGCCACCAGCAGCTTCATCAGCGTGGACTTTCCCGCTCCGTTAGGGCCCAGCAGGCCCACGAGACTGGGGCTGTCCATCGTCAGGGAGACGTCCTCCAAGGCCCGCCGCCCGTTGGGGTAGGTCATATTGACATGGTCGATTTCAATTTGCATCATCAGCATCCTTTCCTTGTTTTTCTGCAAGGACAGGATACCGCGCTTTTGTGGAGAGGTCATGGAGAAATTGTGTGTTTTTGATGGAGAAATCCAGTCCGGAAGGAAGGCGCGTCAGCCGGCTCCCCTATTTCCTCCCGGGCAAACCAGACCGTAAACCGAACGCCCTCGCTGGTATTCTCGATCTGGTAAGCCGCACCGTGGAGGTCTAAAATCATCTGCACCAGATACAGCCCCAATCCGCTTCCCCCTGTCCGGCGGCTGCGGGAGCTCTCTGCTCGGTAAAACGGCTCAAACACATGGGGCAGGGCCACTTCCGGAATCCGAGACCCGCTGTTTTCCAAGCGAAGCACCGCCCGCCCATTCTCTTCTGTCAGGGACGCCTCCACCCAGGCCCCCTCCGGCGCATAAAATACCGCGTTGGAAATCAGGTTATCAACGGCTTTTTTCAGCAGCGCCCGGTCCGCCTGAACTGTCAGATTTTCCGGCAGGGTGGTCCGCACGGTCAGCCGCTTCTGCTCCGTCAAATCTTCCACCGCCTCCAACCGGCTCGCCGTCAAAGCGCCCAGGGCCACAGTCTGCCGCTTGGGAGCCATGGCGCTGGCCTCCATCCGGGAAACGGTCAAAATCTCCTGCACCAGCTCTTCCATACGTCCCGTAGTGCCCAGGGCTTTGGCCAGATACCGGTCCCGGTCCTGGTACACGTCCACCCGGTCCAGCATCCCAGAAAGCTGCCCCTTCAAAATCGTCAGCGGGGTTTTCAGCTCATGGGACACAGCGGAAAACAGGGCCGTCCTCTGCCGCTCCATCTCCCGTTCCCGCTGGATGTCCCGCCGCAGGGTCTCGTTCGCCTTCCGCAGATCCTCCATAGCGGTGGAAAGCCGGCTGGAAAGATCATCCAGGTTCCGGCCCAGGACTCCAATCTCATCCTTCCTACGCACCTCGCACTTCCAGGAGAAATCCAGATTCGCCATCCGCTGGGAAATGCCGCTGAGCCGCAGGATGGGCCGGGTGATATACCGGGAGTACCCCAGTGCGCACAGGGCCGAAAACACCAGCATCGTCCCCAGCACCCACGGCAGCGCCCGGTTCAGGGCCTCCACCGTCTGATTGGAGCGCTCCACCGGAGGAGTGACACGCACTTCATAAGCGTTTTCATTATCTTCGAATAGGACCCAGTAGGAAAACGGGTCATTGGCAATCGTAATGCTGACGTCTCCACTGACGGCGGCTTCCTTTTCACTCCAGACCTGATTCAGCATCTTGTCCATCACCTCATTCAAAGAGGCTGTGTAATTGATTCCGGAAGCTCTGTTGGGATAAATGGTCAGAGTATCTATTTCCTCTGTCGAAGGGGCCATGGAAAGCACGATGTTTTCATTTTCATAAGCGGTGGTAATGCTGTACTGAGAGGGTGTCTGCACCACCTCCCCATTTTCGTTCAGGATCACCACATTCGCGCCGGTCTCCACAATAAACGCGTCCAGTATCGGGCCGCTTTCCTCCAGCGTACTCATTTCCAGATTATAGACCAGGTTCCAGCTCTGCTCCTCCAACTGTGCGCTGGCGATAGAAATATAGGTCATCGGCGTCACCATAGCAAGAATCTTATAGGTCATGGCACTGGCGGCCAGCAGCATGACAAACGTGATGCAGAAGACCCGCAAAGTAAGGTTGAATCTAATTGGCTTTTCGGACACGGTAGCCCACCCCCCTGATTGTTTCGATGCAGTCCAGCGGCAATTTTTTCCGCAGGTTCTTGATATGGCTGTCCACGATGCGGGTATCCCCCAGAAAGTCATAGCTCCACACCCGATTCAAAAGCA
>CAOJHG010000157.1 GCA_948435975.1 uncultured Oscillibacter sp.
TTCTTGGCGGCGCACCTCTGGCACTGGCCTACAAGGCGGTCAATACGATGGATAGCATGGTTGGCTATAAAAATGAGCGCTACCGGTATTTTGGATGTGCGGCGGCCCGGCTGGATGACGCGGCGAACCTCCTGCCCTCCCGGATTGCGGCGTGGTTCTGGATAGCGGCAGCGTTTCTGACCGGACAGGACGGGATCGGGGCGTTTCGCATCTGGCGCCGGGATTCCCGATGTCACGCGAGTCCCAATTCCGGGCAGACAGAATCGGCCTGCGCGGGGGCTCTCGGCGTGCAGCTTGCGGGACCGGCCTTCTACTTTGGCCAGCGTGTGGAAAAGCCAGTCATTGGAGACGCGAGACGGCCTGTGGAACCCGACGGCATTCTCCAGGCGAACCAGATGCTGTATGCGGCGTCGGTTTTGCTTCTGCTGGCGTGTTCTGCGGTCCGGTATGGGGCAGTTTGCTGGATTTGAGGGAGGAACGATGGAAGCAGAGATCACACATGGCGGCGACTGGGCGGGCTACCAGCTTGCGTATGGCCGCCTGCCGCTGGATTTTTCCTCCAATGTGAGTCCCCTGGGCGTTCCTGAGGGCGTGCGGACTGCCATACAGAAGGCCGCGTTTTGGACAGACCGGTATCCGGACCCGCTGTGCCGGGAGCTTCGGGCGGCGCTGGCAGAGAAAGAAGGCGTTCCCGCAAGCCATATCCTCTGTGGAAACGGCGCGGCGGAGCTGATTTTCCGGGCGGTGCTGGCGCTGCGTCCACGGCGGGCGCTGATTACGGCCCCCACATTCAGCGAATACGAAACGGCGCTTCACTGCGCGGGCTGCCGGGTGGAACGCTATATGCTTCTGCCGTGCCAGGAGTTCCGCGTTCAAGAGGATATTCTGGAAAAGATCACACCAGACACGGATATCCTATTTCTCTGCGAGCCCAACAACCCCACTGGAATCACCACGTCCCGTGCACTGCTCCTGCAAATCCTGGAGCGCTGCCGCGAGACGCAGACCCGCCTGCTGCTGGATGCGTGCTTCGGAGAGTTCCTGGAGGAAGCCCACACATGGAAGGACCAGATGGAAGCGCGGCCGCAGATAGTGATTCTCAAGGCGTTCACCAAGCTGTATGCCATGGCGGGCGTTCGTCTGGGGTACGTCCTCTGCGGGGATACGGCGCTGCTGGAGAAGATGCGGAGCGCCGGACCAGCCTGGAGCGTGTCTTCTCTGGCGCAGAAGGCGGGAATCGCGGCGCTGAAAGAGACCGCCTATGCGGAGAGGGTCCGCGCATTGGTAAAAGAGCAGAGGCCCATCCTGGCGGCGGCTTTGAAAGGACTGGGCTTTTCCGTTATCCCCGGGGAAGCCAACTACCTGTTGTTTCAAAGCCGGATGCCTCTCGTGGAGCTCCTGAAAGAAAAAGGGATTCTCCTGCGGGCGTGTGGAAATTATGTGGGACTGGACGAGACCTGGTACCGTGCCGCCATACGGACAGCAGAGGAGAACCGGCGGCTCATCTTGGCGCTGAAGGAGGCGCTGGAATGAAAAAAGCAAAATGTATTATGATTCAGGGAACCATGTCCGGCGCGGGAAAAAGCCTGCTCTGCGCTGGTCTGTGCCGCCTGTTCCGGGAGGATGGCTGGCGGGCGGCCCCCTTTAAGAGTCAAAACATGGCCCTGAACAGCTATGTAACGGCGGACGGGCTGGAGATGGGGCGGGCCCAGGTGATGCAGGCAGAGGCGGCGGGAATTCCTCCGGATGTGCGCATGAATCCCATATTGCTCAAGCCCTCCAGTGACACCGGCAGCCAGGTGATTGTAAATGGAGAGGTCCGGGGCCAGATGACGGCTCTGGAATATTTTCGACGGAAGCGGGACCTGATTCCCGAAATTCTGGCGGCGTATGATTCTCTGGCGGCGGAGTATGAGCTCATCGTCATTGAGGGGGCGGGCAGTCCGGCGGAGATCAACCTGCGGAAGAATGACATTGTAAATATGGGCCTGGCAGAGCTGGTGGATGCGCCTGTGCTTCTGGCGGGAGACATTGACCGGGGCGGGGTATTCGCTCAGCTTTACGGCACAACAGCCCTGCTGGAACCGGAGGAGCGTGCGCGGCTCAAGGGCCTGCTTATCAACAAATTCCGGGGTGATCCGGAGATCCTGCGTCCTGGCCTGCGGGAGCTGGAGGAGCGGACGGGCCTGCCGGTGCTGGGCGTGATCCCGTATATGCGGGTAGACATAGACGACGAGGATTCCCTGGCCCCCCGCCTGGACCAAGAGAAAGCCCATAAGCCGGTAGACATTGCGGTAGTGCGCCTGCCCCGGATTTCTAACTTTACGGATTTTTCTCCCCTGGAGAGTCATCCGGCGCTGGGGGTACGCTATGTGGAGAGGGCCGGAAGCCTGGGGACCCCGGACCTGGTAATCCTTCCCGGCACAAAGAGCACAATGGCGGATCTCCTTTGGCTGCGGGAAAGCGGATTGGAAGCGTCGGTACAAAAGCTGGCTGCGGCAGGTACGCCGGTGCTGGGAGTCTGCGGCGGCTATCAGATGCTGGGCGAGACGCTGGAGGACCCAGACCAGGTAGAAGGGAACCAGCGCACCCTTCGGGGAACCGGCCTTCTGCCATGCCGGACAGTTTTCGCGTCCCAAAAGACCCGGACCCGCGTCAAGGCGGAGGTCACTGGCGGGCCCTTCGTCGGCGCGGAGTTGGAGGCCTACGAGATTCACATGGGCCGCACGGAGAGGCGGGGAGGGGCCTCCTTTTGCCGCCTGGAGACCGGCGCGGAGGAGGGCTGCCAGCAGGGCGCGGTATTCGGGACTTACCTCCACGGACTTTTCGACAGCGGGGAACTGACGCAGAAGCTGGCCCGTTGGCTCTGTGCGCGTAAAGGGATGGAACTGGAGGACTCTGGGCCTCTTTCACACTGGGCGTATCAGGAGCAGCAGTATAACCGGCTTGCCCAGGGGCTGCGGGAGGCGCTGGATATGGACGCGATTTACCGGATTCTGGAAGGAGGAGCGCTGTGAGCGAGAAACACACAAGACCGGCGGATATTGAGCGGACCAGCATGGCGATGATTGAAGAGGAGCTGACTGCCCGGGGCATTGTCCTGGAAAGCGGCACAGAGGCGGTGGTAAAGCGGGTGATTCACGCCACAGCGGATTTCGATTACGCGGAAACCCTCCGGTTCACCACAGAGGCGGCAGAGCGGGGCGTAGAGGCATTTCAGCGGGGAGAGGTCCTGGTAACAGATACAAACATGGCCTGTTCCGGCGTAAGCAGGCCGGCGCTGGACAAACTGGGCGGGGAGGTCCGGTGCTTCATGGCAGAAGCGTTTATTGCCGCCGCCGCGAAGGAGCGTGGGACCACCCGTGCGGCGGTATCCATGGAAGAGGCGCTTCGCCGGTATCCCAGCGGGGTCCTGGCGGTGGGCAACGCGCCGACGGCTCTCTTGAAGATTGCGGAATTGCTGGAAAAGGGAGCCCGCCCATCGCTGGTAATCGGCGTCCCGGTGGGATTCGTGAACGTTGTGGAGAGCAAGGAACGTTTGCTGGCCGCTTGCCAGGAATACGGAGTCCCCGCGATTGTGGCGTTAGGCAGGAAGGGCGGAAGCAATGTAGCCGCGGCGGTGTGCAATGCGCTGCTGTACATGGCTGGCGGCACGCTGGACCCCGTTCGCCGGGGCTGGTAAAAAGAAAGGCAGGAGGCTCTTGATAAGTCTCCTGCTTTTCTCTATATCTGGCGGTGCGGTCAGCGGGTGCAGAGCTCCAGGGCGGCGTCTGCGGCGGAGGCGGCGTCTGGGGTGTAGCAGTCGGCGCCGATCTGATCGCAATAGGCCTGTGTGATAGGAGCGCCGCCAATCATGACCTTGACCCTGCCTTTCAATTCCGAGGCTTCCACGGCTTCCACAATGTTGCGCATCTCGCCCATGGTGGTGGTCAGCAGGGCAGAGCAGGCAATGATCTGGGCATTGTTTTCCCGTGCGGCGGACAGGAAGTTTTCTGTGGGGACGTCAACGCCAAGGTCGATTACTTTCAATCCCTTGCCTTCCATCATCATCCGGACCAGGTTTTTGCCGATATCATGCAGGTCGCCCTTGACGGTGCCAATAACAATCGTGCCCTTCTCCTCAATACCCGCAGACACCAGATGGGGCCGCAGAATCTCAGTGCCTTTGGTCATGGCCCGTGCAGCAATCAGGACTTCGGGGACGAATACCTCGTTGTTTTTGAACTTCTCACCAATAATATTCATGCCGTTCAAAAGGCCCTGCTCGAGAATTTCACCGGCGGGAATCCCTTCGTCTAAGGCCTGCTGTACATATTCCTTCACCTTTGGGACGCGTCCCTGCTGAAGCACAGAACTGATATCATCCAAAATACTCACGATGAATCCCTCCATTTTTGATTTCGGCCGAGTAAAACCATTCCTCGATATAGTTACTCTAATCGTTTTTGACCAAAATATCTTGAAGTTTTTTGCAGATTTTTGAACAATGTTCCCTTCTCTATCTAAAAGATTTTGACCGCGGAACCACTAAAAATGTGCAGCAAGAAAAGGTGCGCCTGAGGTCGTTGCGGATAAACCAGCAAGGCTGCGTCCTAATCCTCATTACAGGGTTTGGCACGAATCTTCCGGATAGAGTAATCCGCTTCAATACGGTTTCCTGGCGGACAGGTCAAAAAGCGGCTGTCATCCCAGGGGCCGCTGACGAGGGCGGATAAATAACCCATGTCTCCCGGAATTTCATGGTATGTCCACTGAAAGTCCCGGGCGGCCTGTTTGGCAAGCGCGGGATATTCGGGAAAATCTCCCAGAGGACAGGTGATGTAGCCGCAGCTATGATAGCTGGTCATCCAGTTGCTGCTGCACTGCATAAGGTAATCCGCGTTGTCCTCTCCGTACTTTTCCGCGTATTCCGCCCGTTCCCGCGCATACCTGGCCTTCGAGGGGGGATTGCCATGCTCCAGCCACCCGCAGCTATACCAAAAGGTGCCGGGAAGCTCCTGAAAATAGTGCTGATACCGTTCCGCAGAGCCGAGAAAAAGAGAGATGCAGTCGTCACAGCGGGGGACCACAAGGGGGATTGTCTGGCTTTTTAATCCAATTACGCTGTTGGAGCAGAGTCCATACGCGAAGACGATGGCCTCAAATCGTTCATGGGCCAGGAGCTTCTGATTTTCCTGCTCGATTTCATCAATCAGACGCTGTAACTCGGTGTGCAGGATATCCGGCGTATCGTGAAGTCCCTGTTTCAGCCACCATGGGCGGACGATATTCCGGCTTTGAGAGATCAGATAGCTGATTTCACGGCTCATGACCATACAGCCAATCAGGGCAATGCGCATAAAATTCCTCCATTCGGTCGGATGAAGCGTTTCCGACGATGCACAAAGATACCGAATATTGTAAGAAGACACGAAGATTCAGAGAATTTTGTGATAGACAGTAGATAATATTTCTATATTTTTTCCAGGGGCTTTCTATAATAAAAGTACCAGCGTCCAAAAAGCGTGGAAAAGGAGAGAAAATTGCCATGTTCCAAGTAGAGATTGTCAATCATACAGGCCGTACCGCCGTCCCAGCGGAAGAGGGGCAGAGGCTGTCTGATATCCTCCGGCGTCAGGTCCCATCCTTTGCACTGCCCTGCGCAGGGAATCACACCTGCGGAAAGTGCCGGGTGAAGGTTTCAGGAGCAGTATCCAAGGCAGGGGCGGCTGAGAAGGCGCTGCTTGGGACGCAGGCGGCGAAAGGGGTTCGGCTTGCGTGTTTCTGCCGCGTTCTGGGGGATGTGACTGTGTTTCTTCCGGAAGAGGAGGCGGGAAAGATAATAGCGTGGTATGATGTTCCGCCGGTGGAACGGACAGAGGGCGGTTATGGCTTTGCG
>CAOJHG010000158.1 GCA_948435975.1 uncultured Oscillibacter sp.
GTGAGGGCATTGAAGCCGGGGTGAAACTGGATATCCGCTTCCTCAATGACCGCGATATTTTCAATATGCAGCAGTTCCAGCATGTTTTCTCACTGCCTCTCTATTATTCAGACGGCGGCTGTACTCCGCCGGATTTCTGCTTTTGGTGTTTTTCGATGATGACCGTATACCAGATGGCAAATGCAATCAGCGCCAGGATTCCAAGCACCGCCAGAAAGCGTACCCAGGCAACAGGTACAGCAAAAAGTAGATCGAACAGAATCACAATGCATACCACAGGTCCCCATGCAACCAAAGTTCCAAATACGCCGAAGAGCTCCTGCCGGGCGGCACGTTCTTCCTCACCCGCCCGGATACATTTCGGGGAAAAGCTCCGGCAGATGTTCAGGCCGCAGAAAACAGCCCAGCAGAACAGAAGCCACCGGTTGATGCTTTGGCGAAAGAGCAGGCAGCAGACGGATATAACCAGAAGGATGACGTTGCAAATCAGGTATTCTACATTACATCGGTGCTTCATTTGCTCTCCTTTCCTCCCCAACGAAAAATCCGGTTTCCTTTTCTTACAAGATATCCTTGATCTCCTCACAGAACTCAACAGCGGATTCCGTATCCTTCATCAGCAGGAAAGCCGTGTCGTCCCCCGCCAGGGAACCCACCATATAAGTCAGCTCCATATGGTCTAAGGCCGAACATGCCGCGCTGGCAAGTCCCGGCATAGTCTTGATGACAACGATGTTCTGGGCATAGGCCACGCTGAGGATGCTCTCTCGGAAAATCGTTTGCAGCTTCTCTGCCACGTTCAGCTTCGACCGATTGCCGGACACCGCATATTTGTAGGTCCCCTGGCCCACCGGCTCTTTAATCAGGTGCATCTGCTTGATATCCCGGGAGATCGTGGCCTGGGTGCTGCGAATGCCCCGCTCCTGGAGTCTGGCAAGCAATTGCTCCTGCGTCTCGATGTTCTCCTGTGTGATGATCTCCAGAATCATTGTTTGACGGTCGTTTTTCATCCTTCCAAGCCTCCAGGCAGCATTTTCTGCGCAAAGATATCACAAAAGCTCCGTTCCGACAGCCGCGCCAGACGGGTCACATATTTCGACCGCCGGACCTGTATCTTATCGTCCGCTTTCAGAGCAAAGGCGCGGCTCTCGTCCACGAAGAGATACACCGGCTTTCGTCCGTTCCGTTCCAGCTCCACTGTCAGAACGTGCTCCGGGGAGAGGACATAGGAGGAAAAGCGCATATTGTGGATGCAGATGGGACAGACCACCATGGCCTGAGCGACTGGTTCTACCACCGGGCCTCCAGCGGAGAGAGAATAGGCCGTGGACCCTGTGGGCGTGGCTACAATGACGCCGTCCCCAGCAATGTCCGCCAGGTGCCGCCCATCGGAGGACAGTTTTAGGTGGATCACATGGGAGATAGGCCCCTCCCGAATGACCGCGTCGTTCAGGCCCAGGTTCGTGTAGATCTGCCGCCCATCCCGGAGGACCGACACATCCAGCATCATCCGCTGTTCTGTCTCAAACTGCCAGTCCTTCAGCTTCCGCAAGGCCTCCAGCTCTCCGGCCTCCAGTTCCGCTACAAAGCCCAGCCCACCCATGTTAATGCCCAGCACCGGCATTTTGTGCAGCGCTGCCAGCTTGGCCAGGTGAAGAATCGTGCCGTCTCCTCCGAACGTGACCAGCAGATCCGCGCCCCGCAGCTCCTGGGGTAGAGGCTTTACGTCATAGTCCGCGAAAGCGCCCTCCTTCCGGTCGCGGAATGGAGAACATACCACCGTCTGGAAACCGATTTCTCGCAGGATTTTATCTGCGGACTGGGTGGCCTTCATGCCCTGGTCCCGGTTGGGGTTGGGACACAGAATGATTTTCTTGGGATTCATGGTCACCCCTCCTCCTTCAACGTCCAGTGGGATTCTTCCACCAGCGCTTCTAAATCAAACGAATGGGCGGCCAGCTCCTTTGGGCCTCCCAGATAGCCCAGGTACTCAATGTTTCCCTCGGGGCCGCGGATAGGGGAGTAGGTCAAGCCCTGAATGGAAAAGCCAGCGGTTCTGCTGTGTTCAAAAAAGTGTTCCAGGACCTCCAGATGAACAGCGGGGTCCCGAACGACGCCCTTTTTTCCTACCTTTTCCCGGCCTGCCTCAAACTGGGGCTTCACCAGGCAGACCGCGTGTCCTTCCTCCCGCAGAAGCGCCCGAAGAGGCGGAAGAATCAGCTTGAGAGAGATAAAGCTCACATCCACAGAGGCGAAGTCCAAAGGATCAGGAATCTGCTCCTGAGTGAGATATCGGGCGTTGGTCCGCTCCAGGCAGATTACCCGAGGGTCGTTCCGCAGCTTCCACGCCAACTGCCCGTGGCCTACGTCTACCGCATAAACCTTAGATGCGCCGTTTTGCAGCATACAGTCTGTAAAGCCGCCTGTAGATGCCCCAATGTCCGCGCAAGTCTTCCCTTCCAGGCTGATGGGAAACGCCTGTACAGCCTTCTCCAGCTTCAAGCCGCCCCGTCCCACGTAGCGCAGGCCCTCCCGGACCTCTAAGGCCGCATCCGCCGCGATGGCAGTCCCAGGCTTGTCCACCCGGCGGCCCTCTACATACACTTGGCCGCTCATGATTACTGCCTGGGCCCGCTGCCGGGTTTCCTCCAGGCCCCGCTCCACTAACAGCAGGTCCAGCCGCATTTTATTTTTCATGTGCCGCCTCCCGCACCGCCTTGACTATCCCGGCGGCGTCTACTTCAAAACAGTGCTCTAGCTGGGGGATGCTTCCCTCTGCTGGATAGGTCTCGCCCAGGTTTTTTAGGATGAGATGTACTGGCGTTTCTCCGCGTTCCGCTAACAGAGCCCCGAGCCTCTGGCCTACACAGCCCGCGCCGTAAGCGTCTTCTATTATCAATAGGATGTCCGTTTTTCCGAAAAAGCCTTCTAGCATATCGCCGTCCAGTGGAGCGATGCGGTTCAGCTTCAGAACCTCCGTATCAATTCCCTCCCGTGACAGCAGGGCGGCCGCTTCCAGAGCCGCGTTGATTGTCACGCCGTAGGACAGCAATGTTACGTCCTTTCCATCACGCAGACGGACCAGGGGCGCGCCAGAGGTATCTTCCCGGAAAATGCCCTCTCCGCCTCTCGGGTAACGGACCGCCACAGGACCCCTGACCGCAAACAGCGCCTGCCGGAGCATATGCCGCAGTTCGGCAAAGCTGGCGGGGCATAAAACTGTAAAGCCTGGAATGGACGGAAGAAACAGCGCGTCAAAACAGCCTTGGTGGGTCTCTCCGTCTGGCCCTACAATTCCTGCCCGGTCTACGCCCAGCACCACATGCAAATTTTCCAGGGAAACATCGTGAATCAGCATGTCGTAGGCCCGCTGCAAAAATGTGGAATACACCGCGAAGACCGGAATCATGCCCTGCGCGGCCAGACCAGCGGACATGGAGACTCCGTGGCCCTCGGCAATACCTACATCGAAAAAGCGGTTTGGCAGGGCCTTGGCGAACTCTGACAGGCCCGTTCCGTCCGCCATGGCAGCGGTGACAGCGCAGACACGTTCATCCTCTCTGGCGCTGTCCAGCAGGGTCTTGCCGAAGACGGAGGAAAAGCTCTCTCCGCTCTCCTTTTTCAGCAATCCCGTAGCTGGGTCAAAGGGACTGATACCGTGGAATTTATCCGGATTCTGCTCTGCAAAGGGGTAGCCCCTTCCCTTCACTGTGTTGACATGCACCAGCACCGGGCACCGCAGATCCTTGGCCCAGTCCAGCATATCGCACAGCCGGGGCAGGTCGTGGCCGTCGATTGGCCCCAGGTAGGTAAAGCCCATATCCTCAAAGAGCGTACTCCCTGGCCACAGCGTCCGCTTCATCCAGGTCTTGAGCCCGTGATTGAAGCGGTACAGCGGGTTCCTCATCGGCTGGCGGCCAAACAGGTTTCGATACCACTTCTTGAAATGGTAGTAAGCCGGCTTGGACCGCAGACCTGCCAAGTGGCTGGGAATCGCCCCTACATTCCGGTTAATGGACATGCCATTGTCGTTCAGAATTACAATCAGCGGTTCGCCGGAGGCCCCGGCGTTGTTCAGCCCCTCGTAAGCTAATCCGCCTGTGAGCGCACCGTCTCCCAAAAGGGCCAGAACGCTGTAGTTCTCATTTTGCAGAGTCCGCGCCCTCGCCATGCCTAAAGCAACAGAGACGGAGTTAGACGCATGACCGGCGATAAAAGCATCATGGACGCTCTCCTTCGGCTTCGGAAAACCGGAGAGGCCCTGAAACTGCCGGAGGGAAGAAAACTGCTCTCGCCGTCCGGTCAGAATCTTATGGACATAGCACTGGTGGCCCACGTCGAATACCAGGCGGTCCTGTTTTGTATCAAATACCCGATGGATAGCTACCGTCAGTTCCACAGCTCCCAAATTAGAGGCCAGGTGACCGCCGGTTTCCGACACACTCTGCACAAGAAACTCCCTCAGCTCCTGGCAGAGCTGGGGGAGCTGTCCGGCGGGCAGTGCTCGAACGTCCGCAGGGGAATGGATCAACTCCAGCAGCATGACGCGTAATCTCCTCTCAACGGCTCAACAGTGGAAAATATGCAGGACCCGCCCCGCTAAATAAACAACCTTGGTGCTCTGAGAAATTGCAAACGCCTTGCCCAAAGCCTTCCCGCCGATGGTCAGGCCGGACACCAGCGCAGTCACACCTACAGAAATCAGCACCGTTCGAACGTTCAAGGCCTGCTGGAGCTGTGTCACAATCACCGCTCCGGTCGCACCGCTGACGATGCCGCAGATGTCGCCCACCACATCATTGCACACGCTGGACACCCGCCCCGCGTTCCGCAGAAGACGCAGCGCCTCTTTAGCGCCCTTCTCCTTATGCGCGGCCATGGCATGAAAGGGTTTGGGGTTCGCCGCAGTCACCGCCACGCCAATGATGTCAAACACAATGCCCAAACTGATAAACAGCGCCAACAGCAAAAGAGCGGCCGCCATGCCCGCGCCGTTCAGCATCGACTCCGACGCCAGACTCAATACCGCAGACAGGGCCACCGCCATCAAAAACACAGTCAGGGCCCAACGATATTGGGCGGATGCTCCACTTTTTTTTTCCTTCTTCAAAAAAACCTCCCCTGGCCTGGAGACGCACTCTTCCCCCGCTGGGCCAGCAGTCTAAAAGACGAGTCCAAAATTAGCAAAGAAAAAAGCTAAGACGGCGGCGGCAGAAAGAGTAAATCTTACGGCTTAGGTACGGGTTGGATTTCCCCACAGAGCACCTCTCGTTGCCGATAGAGGCGGTTTCCCGTTCGGCCCTGCGGCACGGCGTCGCCTGTCCATGCTACCCGACTGCCACTTAGTCCGCACTGCAATCCTCTTTCTGCCCCAAAAGACAGCCTAGGTGATTTCCACCACAGTCCGTCCGTTTCTTTAGCCTCTTTTGCAGAACGGGTTTCAGCGGGCGATCACGGCGTCACCCTGGCCGGGGCGTCGCCGCGTAGTTCCCTCATCCACCCGCCCCACGCAAGGCAGGCTACATCTGCACACAGCGTTACGGCCCCAAAAGACCGATGCACCGCATTGCAGGTTCATCATCTGCTTCGTACACGGGCCGGAAATACCACATTGGGAGTACGTCCATGCACAAGAACAGGTCTCCACGGAAACAGGGTCGGATTGACCATGCCATTGGAAAGCGCCCTGAGTCCGCAAGCATACCAAAGGGTACGCTTCCCCCCAGCACCCACCCAAAACTGGGCGTATCAAGCAGGCACCAGAGGTTTCATCGATGTGCCCTTCAGAGGATTTTTAGGCCCTCCTTCGGAAACGGCAGATCTGACTAGAAT
>CAOJHG010000159.1 GCA_948435975.1 uncultured Oscillibacter sp.
GGATACCCAGTCGAGGGATTTTTCCTGGAATACAACAGCAAGGAATGGGAATTCACTCTGCGTTCAGCCAGCGGATTTCCTTTGTCATAGCGGGCAGTACCTTGAACAGATCTCCCACAATCGCATAATCCGCCACCTTAAAAATAGGAGCCTCCGGGTCCTTGTTCACGGCTACGATGCAGTCGGAACCGCTCATGCCCGCCAGATGCTGAATCGCGCCGGAGATGCCGCAGGCGATGTACACCTTCGGACCAACTGTCTTGCCTGTCTGTCCCACCTGATGCGCATGGGGTATCCAACCGGCATCCACCGCCGCACGGGACGCGCCCACCGCAGCCCCCAGTGCCTCCGCCAGCTCCCGGACTGGGGCAAACCCTTCCGGACCGCCCACGCCCCGGCCGCCGGAAACGATGATCTCCGCGTCCTCCAGCTTCACCAGCTCGCCGGCGATTTCTTTCACACTTTCTACCAGCTCCACCTGGATTTCCTCCGGCGGGAGGGAGATGGATTCCTTGATGACGGGCACGGTACGGCCTGCCGCAGGAGCAGCTTTCTTGAACACCCCGGGCCGCACGGTGCCAATCTGAGGCCGGGTGTCGGGGCAAAGAATCGTCGCCATCAGATTGCCGCCGAAGGCAGGACGGGTCCAGGCCATATTCCCTGTCTCTGCGTCGATATCCAGGGAGGTGCAGTCCGCCGTCAGGCCCGTTTTCAGGCGGCAGCTCACCCGCGGCGCAAAGTCCCGGCCGATATTGGTCGCGCCCACAAAGATGATCTCCGGCTTGTACTTCTCTACCAGGACGTGCATTCCATAGGCATAGGCGTCCGTGAAGTAGACCTCGTAGCTGGGGCCCTCCACGCTGATAATCTCGTCCGCGCCATACTCTGCCGCAGCCCGCTCCGCCTCCTGGTTGTTCCCGCCGAAGACCACCGCCACCAGCTTGCACCCCAATTGGTCCGCAATGCGCCGTCCAGGGTTCAGCAACTCCAGGCCCACGCTTTTGGCCTTCCCCTCCGCGGTCTCCAGGAACACCCACAAATTCTTGTATTCCGAAAAATTCGTCATTGTCTTCGTCCCCCTCACAGAATCTTCGCGTCCCGCAGCATCCCCATCAGCTTTGCGCCCATCGCGCCGGGGTCGTCGCCGCTGAGGACCACGCCCGCCTTTTTCAGCTCCGGCGTAAAGCTCCGCTTGACCTTCGTGGGAGAGCCCTTCAGTCCGATTTTCTCCGGGTCGATTTTCAGCACGTCGTTGCTGAGCGTTTCTATTTCGGCGCGGTTGGCCCGCAGCTTGCCCTTGATGGTGGCGAAGCGGAGCTCGTAGGGGGCCTTCGTCACGGAGATGACGCAGGGCAGCCGGGCGGCAAGGACGCAGTAGCCGTCGTCGGTATCTTTACGGACGATAGCCTTTCCATTCTTCACCTCAACCTCTGTGGCGTAGGTGACCTGGGCGTATCCCATGTGTTCGGCGATTTCCGGGCCCACCTGCGCCGTGTCGCCGTCGATGGCCTGTTTGCCGCAGAAGATAATATCGAATTTTTCTCCGCTCCGCTCCTCCAGGAACTGAATCGTCCGGGTCAAAGTATAGCTTGTGGCCAAAGTGTCCGCGCCTCCGAAGGACCGGTCGCTGACCAAATACGCCTCGTCTGCGCCTACGGAAATGGCCTCCTTCAGCACATCCTTGGCCTTTGGCAGACCCATGGAGATAACCGTGACTTTGGCCTTCTCGCTGTCCTTCAAGCGCAGGGCCGCTTCCAGGGCATAGGTGTCAAAGGTGTTCAGGATACTGGGCACGCCCTCCCGAATGAGGGTATTGGTCACAGGGTCGATTTTGATTTCTGTTGTGTCAGGGACCTGCTTGACACATACTAAAACATTCATGGTTTGCCTCCTTCATTACATAACCGCTGCCGCTCAGGACGCGCCCGGGCGGCAGCAGTTTCAGCCAGCTTTCTTTTATGCCGCTGTCAAAATCACTCCTGAATATTCCGAGGGAAGGGCTTGGAGGGGAACCAGGGATACTCGGGAGGCATATCCTTGGCGGGGTCCATCTTCCACTCGGGGGGCCGCTTCTCCAGGAAGGACGCCGCGCCCTCCAGAGCGTCGGGGGAAACGCCGATATAATGATAGCTGCAAGATTCCAGCTTGTGGGCGGTCATGGGCCAGCGGGCGCCCGCCATCTGGTAAATCATCTGACGGCACAGGGCCACAGACACCGGCGCACAGTTCTCAGCAATCTCTTTGGCGATTTCCCGGGCGCGGGCATAGGCCTGACCCTCGGGCACCACCTCGGATACCAGGCCGCAGTCCAGGGCCTCCTGCGCCTTGATGATCCGGCCCGTCACCACCAGCTCCACCGCCTTGGACACGCCCACGATGCGGGGCAGGAACCAACTGGAGCAGGCCTCGTTGACAAAGCCGCGTTTGGCGAAGACAAAGCCCATCTTGGCATTCTCAGACATGATGCGCACGTCCATAGGCAGGGTCATGGTTGCGCCGATGCCCACCGCCGCGCCGTTGATGGCAGCGATAACCGGCTTTTTCATCTCGAACACCCGCAGCGCGTTCATGCCGCCAGTGTCCCGCGTCTCGTGGATGTCCTCGGCGGAGAAATCAAAGGGCTTGCCGCCAGTGAGGTCAAAGCCCGCGCAGTAGACCGGCTTTTTTGTGCCTCCGCCGCCGGTGAAGATCACCGCACGGACGGCGGGATCATTGTCAGCCGCGTCCAGGGCCTGGTTGATTTCCGCGCACATGGTGTTGTTATAGGAATTCATGTTGTCTGGCCGGTGGAGGGTAATGGTTGCAATACCCTCGGAGACATCATAAAGAATGGTTTCGTATGCCATAACAGTCCGTCCTTTCTTTTTATCCGCAAATCACCAATCAGAAGTTTGCGTCGAAATAGCCTTCTTTGCTGCGGAGGATGTAGCCGCCCGCAATCAGGCGCTGGATGTCGGCGGAGCCCTCGATATTGGGGGCCACCAGGGAATCCCGGACCATGCGCTCTACCTGATATTCCGCCGTTACGCCATAAGCGCCGTGGACGTTCAGGGCCAGCACGTTCGTTTCTACAGCCAGGTCGGAGATGTAACCCTTAATAAGCGCAGTACTGCATTGAATCTTCCGGATGTCGCCAGCGTACTCGTCGGCATCGGCAGCGGCCTTGTACAGACACAGCTTGGCCGCCATAACGTTTGCCGCAATCTGGGCAATGCGGGACTGAACCGTAGGGAACTTGGCAATAGGCTTGTCGCGGTGCATCTTCTCCTTGGCATACTTCACAGCCATGTCATAAGAGCCGCCCATGGTACCGGTGAACACGGCGGAGAAGGCCAGCTTGCCGTAAGCCGTGGTGCCAATCAGGATATCAAAGCCCTGTCCATGCGCACCCAAAACGTCCTCTTCACCAACTTCCACTTCGTCCAGGAACACGTCGTACACATGGCTTCCATGGAGGCTGACCTTGTCCCAGGCATTGGAGAGGGAATAGCCCTTGCAGAACTTGTCAATGATGAAGGCGGTACACTGCTCATTTTCCGTTTCTTTGGCAAACACCACCATGGGGCCTGGATAGGCGGCGTTGGAGATGAACCGCTTTGTTCCGCTGATATAATACTTGTCTCCTACCTTCTTGGCAATGGTGGTCAACTGCTTAGGGTCGGAGCCGGTTCCGGGCTCGGTGAAGGCGAAGGAACCCCGATACTCGCCCGCGATGCCTGGGACCAGGTATTTTTCCGTCTGAGTCTCGTTGGCAAAAAGGTGGAAGGCGTCCAGGGGCAGGTAGCACACGGTCAGAAGGGTCGCAGCGCTGGCGGATACCTTTCCAATCTCCTCCAGAGCCACGGCAGTCGCCACATAGCCCGCGCCGATGCCGCCATGCTCCTCCGGGTAGGGCACCCCCAGAAGTCCCATTTCCGCCATCACGTCAAACAGGTCCTGGGGAAACTCCTCGGCCTTTTCAATCTCGTCGATGCGGGGACGAACGTACTTTTCCGCAAACGTCCGCGCCGCGTCCCGCACTGCCAGTTGAACCTCGTTCAGCTTAAAATCCATGGTGCATCCTCCTGTTTATCAATTCGCAAAATTCCGCGTCAGTATCACCATTATCAAGTATCCATTCCCAATTGTCAATTATTTTCCAGCCCATCTGCGGATGATTTCCAGTTCCTTATCCCGCTGTTCCGTAATCATCTGGATCTGCTCCCCGTTCAGATGCTGGAAGCGGCGCTGGGCTTTCAGGTATGGCGTCACATCCTTGGGGTTCTCCGCGAACTTGTTCACTGTGATCTTCCCGTCCTGGTACTCCAGCAGGGACCACATGCCGCATTCCACCGCCATCCGGCCGATCTCTGCCGTCAGGTTCGACGCAAAGCCCCAGCCCGTAGGACACGGCGCCATAACATGGATAAAGGAGGGACCGTTGGTGTTCTTCGCCTTCTCCACCTTCGTTGCCAGATCGTTGGGATAGCTGGCAGACGCCGTGGCGCAGTAGGGAATCCGGTGAGCCATCATGATCTCAAACATATTCTTTTTAATATGCGTCTCGCCGTAGGAGAACGCTCCGGCAGGGGTCGTGGTGGTCGTCGCACCCATGGGGGTCAAGCCGCTGCCCTGTATACCGGTGTTCATATAGGCTTCGTTATCATAGCAGATATAGATGAACCTCTGCCCCTGCTCCACCGCGCCGGACAGCGCCTGAAGTCCGATATCCGCCGTGCCGCCGTCGCCCGCGAACGCAACCACGTTCACATCCTCCACGCCCATGGCCCTGTAAGCCGCCGCCATGCCGGAAATCACCGCAGCGGAAGCAGGAAAGGCGCTGGTCAGGGAAGGAACCGTGTAGTTCATCTGGGGATACTGGGTCGTTACGGTGGACATGCAGCTCGCGGGCAGGCAGACTACCGTTTTCTCCCCCAGGACTTTCATCGCCAGCCGTCCCACAATGCCCAGAGAGCAGCCCGGGCAGGCCTTGTGACCATACAGATACTCTTTATCCGTCAAATCTTTTGCCAACATCCTCTTCACCACCTCATATCGACCATTTCCATATCGCTGAACGCTCCGCCATTCGCGGCCCGCTCCAGCTTCCCATACATCTCCGCAATCGTCCCGCGGGGGATGTCCCGGCCCGCCAAGCCTGCTATGAAGTTCAAAGCAGGGACAAACCTCCCAGAGGACTGCATGGCCCCCTTGACCTCGCTGCCCACAGCCCCCTCATAGCCGAAGGAAAGATTCCGGTCCACAATACCCACGGCTTTCACCTTTCCTGTCAAAGCCTTGAAATACTCCCGCGGGAAGGGACGGATGAACCGCAGCTTCACCAGGCCCGCCTTCCTGCCCTCTTCCCGCAGTCCGTCCACGACCTCCTTGATGGTGCCGTTCACGCTGCCCAGGGCCACCAGGCAGATTTCCGCGTCCTCCATCCGGTACTCTTCCAGCATCCCGCCGTAGCTCCGCCCGAAGACCCTGCCATATTCCCGGTCCGCTTCCTGGATGACCTCCACCGCGTCCATCGCGGCTTTCTGCTGCTGCTGGCGGAATTCCATGTTCCAGTCAGTACCGGCGCTGATGCAGTAGCTCTTGGGGTGCTCAAAGTCCACCGCGTTCAGGGACCGGAAGGGAGGAAGGAACGCATCTACATCCTCCTGGGCGGGAATCTCCACCATTTCGTATGTATGGGTGTTCACAAAGCCATCCAGGTTCACCATCACAGGCAGATACACCTTCTCATGCTCGGCAATGCGGT
>CAOJHG010000160.1 GCA_948435975.1 uncultured Oscillibacter sp.
AGACGGCAGGACCCGGGCAATGAAAAAAGTGATGGTGACGACGCCCAGCAGGACCAGAATACTGCTGAGAATCCGCTTGACAATATACTTCAACATGGGGCGGGCACCTCATTTCGGTCGTTTCTCTGGAAATACCAGCAGGCGCCCCCAAAAAGCTCGGGAGCGCCGTATGGCAGGGGTCTCACTTTGCGGTGATGTTGTAATACTGGATGGCGTTGGAGTAGGAGGGGTTCTCGGCTACGCCCTGGATGGTGTTGCTGATAACGAAGGTGTGCATCTGATCGTAGAGGTTCAGGAGGTAGGCGTTATCCGCTACAATCTTCTGGGCTTCCACATAGTTGGCCTCCGCAGCCTTGCGGTCAGTGACAGTCTGCGCAACGGCCTCGTCAATGATGGCGTCCAGCTCCGGGTCACTCAGGTAGGAGAGGTTGTACACGATTTGATCCTCACTGTGCAGCAGGGACTGGAACCAGCTCACGGGGTCCGCATAGTCCGGCCACCAGATGAAGATAAACATATCCTGCCGTTCTGTGGGGGAGGTGTTCTGCGCCTGGGCCCACTGCTGGTCCCACTCCATGCTGCGGAGCTCCAGCTCGATGCCAAGCTGCTTCAGATTCACCTGAAAGAGCTGGAGGGCGCTGGCATACTCGTCGTACCCGTTCATATAGGTGACAGTGAGCTTCAGGCCGTTGGTATCCACGCCGGACTGCTCCAGGTACTCCTTGGCCTTGTCCATATCGCAGGTGTACTGGAGGAGGCTTTCATCATGCCCCCACAGGCCCCGGGGGACCATGCCCACAGACTGCCTGGCGTTGCCGTTCATGATCTCATTTACAGTCTCCTCATAGGGGAAGGCGTAGGCCAGGGCCCGGCGGAAATCGGCATTATCACAGGGAGAAGTGGCGGTGTTGAGGAACATGATGATGTTGTTGAAGGTCTCAGACTCGTAGGTATAGACCTTGTCTGTCTGTTCCCTGAGCGCGTCCAGGTCTGTGGCGGAAAATTCGCTGGATAACTGACACTCGCCGGTTTCCATCATCTGGCGGCGGGCGCTGGACTCCGCTACCTGGCGGATCATAACGTTCTGATACTGGTTTTCGTTCCAGCCGCCGCGATAGCCCTCATAGGCTTTCAGAACCACGGTATCACCGGTAGCCTGGGTAATCATATAAGGACCGGTGCCGCCGTCATGGCCCTCGTTGAACCATTCGGTAGTCTGCTCAGCCACGCTGTCGGACATGATATAAGCCGCGTAACCGGCGGAAACCACCAGGTCCATGGCGCAGGGATAGCCGCAGGTGATGGTAACTTCATAATCTCCGGTAGCCTCCACCTTGCCGCCGTTGGACTCCAGCACGGCATCCCAGATATACGCGCCGCCTTGACCCAGGTCCATAGCCCGCTGGAAGGAGCGCACCACCTGGGCGGCAGTCATGGCAGTGCCGTCATGGAAGGTGACGTCGTCCCGAAGCTGGAAGGTCCAAACCGTGCCGTCGTCATTCTTCGTCCAGCTTGTGGCCAGCAGGGGGTCCAGGTCGCCGGTATCGGGGTTGTAGCGTGTCAGGGTCTCATAGACGTTTTGCAGGACCATGATACCATTGGAATATTCGGTGCTGGGGTCCAGGGTGACATAGGGGATGGAATGGTATGTGTGGTAAAGCACCTTTGTATCCCCCGTTCCGCCGGAAGAAGAGGAAGGTTCCCCATCTCCTCCGCCGCAGGCAACGAGGCCCAGGACCAGGACCCCCGCCAGGATCAAGCTCAGAAACCGCTTCATTTTCATACTCTCTCCTCAACTTCTCAAAATCGTTTATCACTTTACCAGGATAAACAGCGTATTTACTATATACTTTCTCACATAATTATGCAAGACAGCTTTGGATTTTTTCAATATTCTTACATAAAAATCCAGATGTGCCCCTGTATTCTGTGAAAAATGACGAAGAAAACCGCCGCCGGAAGGCCATGCACTCCCCGGCGGCGGAAAATCCCCGATGGACTGTGAAGGTTCTGCAAATTTTGCCGTATGCGCCAGCGCTTCGCACATCCTCGAACGTCCAGCGCATCTCTTAAACTCCGGCACATAGCGGCTGTGATAAAACCTGGGTACGCTGAACCGGGTGGATATTTTCGCATTTTAATACAGGGCGGCGATTTTTCCATACAGGATGCCGTGTCTGCACACAGGGTCAGGCTGGTAAGCGCACCCTTTTTAAGGCGATATGGACCGTCCGCAGGTCCTCTTTTGAAAGCGTCTCTATATCAGCCGGATTTCCCCGTCCACCAGCGAGGCGCAGCAGGGAGCGATGACATTCTCAAAGCGGTAGACCACATCCTCAATGGTCAGCTTGGTTCCAGGGTATACAGTGTCGCACTTCATCCGGCAAAGACTTGTGTCCGGAGGCACCGCCGTCCGAAGCTCCCGTTCCTTGCTGATGGCCTCCAGCTTGCTCCGGTTCTGCATCCGCTGTACCCGCAGCCGCGCCATTTGACCGGACTTGGCAGGACTCTCCGGCTGACGTTTGACACGTTCCTCGGACTCTGCCAGCTCCTTTGCCTCCTTGTTCAGCAGATTATAGTCAAAATCCTCGCAAGGCTGGCCTCCCAGAACGATTTTTGTCCGCTGGCCGCCCCGAGAACCGATAATGCCTGCGATGACCTCATGGGCGGCGTGAATCTCTCCGCCGATGATCTTGCTGTGTCCCGAACACACTGTCACGGTCCCGTCGCAGCACACGTCGCAGTTGATGATACATTCCGTTTCCAGATCCTGCTTGGCGTAAACGGAGCAGTTTTCCAGGAACTTGGCGAAGATGCTCCTCTGGGCACGGATCACAGCCTGGTTATCTCCCTGGACGCCTCTTGCCATGACCAGATCCCGTCCCGCCTCTATGGTGCTGGCTTCCACCACGCCGTCAATGGTGATGCTTCCCGTGGCCCGGACGGTGAACCCGCTGCACACATCGCCCCGGACGCACACATCTCCCAGGAAGTTGATGTTTCCTACAGAGAAGTCCACATTGCCTGGGATTTCCATCACCGGCTTCACCTGAAAGCTGCGCCCGATGAACTCCACATGTCCGGCAATGGAAGCGATCAGCGCCTCTCCGTCCTCCGAAATCTCCGTATTGCGTCCCTTGGGCACGGAGGCCGCGCTGCCCTTTTTCACAGTGATTTCCCGGTCCCGCACGGTCCGTCCCGGCGTTCCCTCTGTGGGCAGGTGAATCCGGCAAATCGGCGCGCCTTTCTCGACATTGTGGATGAAATTTAGGTTTTTGTAGTCTACCCGGTGGTTCTCATCTTCTATCAGCTTGCGCTCCTCGCTGCGGGGATAGAGGTCCTCGATGCTGCCGTCCTTTCCGGGTACGGCCTCTTCTCCTCTGGCCACAGGGAACAGGCGGAAGTACCGTTCCGGGTCCTTGGGCAAGGTGTCCAGCAGAGTTTCGTCCACCCCGAAGGAAACCTTTTGCTGCCTCAGAGCCTGTTCCAGCAGCCCCCGGTCCAGCTCTTTTCCGCTGCCTACCGGCGGATAGGCCACAAGCCATGCGGTCAGGTCGTTTTTCGAGAGGAAAACTGTTGCCATAGCGTCCACATCAGGAAGAGGCGGCGGGCCTTCCTCGCCCTCCTCCGGTTTCTTCTTCCGGCTCTCGATCAGCTTCATACGGCCGTTGGCGGAGTGGAGAAGGGCCGTTTGCAGCCGCGCCGCCTCCGTCTTTGCTTCCTCCTCCGGAATAATGGGGTCCTGCGGCCCTTCCAGGAACAATTCCGGCCTTGGACTCCATCCGGCCTGCTCGTGATAGAGCGTCCACAGTTTGTAGACGGCGTGATCCTGAGGCAGTTCCAGCCTGTGCCGCTGGGGGGGCTTCTCCTTGACCTCGCTCTTTTTTGGCTGTGGTGGGGAGACCTGTGTTTCTGTCTCCGGCTCCTCTGCCGCCTTCAGCTTTCTTCTAAACAGTCTGGAGAAAAATGACTTATCGAATGCCATGCCGCGTCCCTCCTTTTAACACCGCGCTTTGTCAGCGGCAGTTTCTCACTCTTATTCTACCAGACAATTCATAGGATAGCAAATAGATTTTTCCGCTGCTGCAAAAAGAGGCGGCATTCAGGCGGGCCCAAAAGGGGATACTCCACTTCATTGTGTGATATTACACAAATTTGCATTACATTTTTGTATTATTTCCCCAATGCGTAAAATCCAGCGGGCTGTTTTCGGCAAATCTTTCCTTATCAAGCATTTGACGCCGTGGTATAATCAGCCCTGCGGACCATTTCGCGCCGCCGAAATTCATCAATCAAAAGAGGATGTCCATCATGTATCAGAAAACCGCAGAGGAAACCCTGGCGTTCATCCAGAAGAACCCCACCGCATTCCACACCGCCGCTTCTGTTCAAGAGGCCTTGAGGGAAAAGGGGTATCAGGAGCTTTTGGAGAGCGCCCCCTGGAAACTGGAACCGGGGAAAAACTACTATGTCTGCCGCGGCGGGTCCAGTGTCCTGGCGTTTCAGCTTGGGACGGACCTGGAACAGTACAGCTTCAACATCGCCGCCTCTCACACAGACTCTCCTGCCTTCAAGCTGAAGGAACACGCCGCCCACAAAGCCGGAGGCCGGTGTACAGCGCTCAACGTGGAAGGCTATGGCGGCATGATCTGCGCCGCCTGGCTGGACCGTCCTCTCTCCATTGCTGGGCGGGTCATGGTAGAGGAGGGGGAAGCCGTCACGTCCAGGCTGGTGGACCTCGACCGGGACCTCGTTCTGATTCCCAGCGTCGCCATCCACATGAACCGGACCGCCAACGACGGATACGCCTTTAACAAGCAGGTAGATATGCTTCCCCTGTTCGCGGGGGAGGACGGCGGGGACATCACGGCTCTTCTGGCGGAAGCGCTGGACATCCCGGAAAGCCGGATTTTGGGAAGCGATCTCTATTTGTATAACCGGGACCGTCCCTCGATTTGGGGCCGCAGCGGGGAATTTCTGTCCTCCGCCCGCCTGGATGACCAGCAGTGTGTATATGCTTCTCTTCGGGGCTTTTTAGGCGCGTCTAACCAGCGGTCGGTCAACGTGCTGGCCTGCTTTGACAGCGAAGAGGTAGGGTCCGGCACCAGGCAGGGAGCGGCGTCCACGTTCCTGCAAGACGTTCTCCGGCGAATCAACCTGGCGCTGGGGAAGGGGGAAGAGGACTATCTGCGGGCCCTGGCGTCCAGCTTCATGCTCAGCGCGGACAACGCCCATGCCGTTCACCCCAACCATCCGGAGTACGCCGACGCCGAGAACCAGGTTTATCTGAATGCCGGCATAGCGGTCAAGTCCCACGCGGGGCAGAAGTACGCCACCGACGGCATAAGCGCGGCCATCGTCCGGGCGCTGGCGAAACGGGGAGAGGTTCCCCTCCAGTTCTTTTCCAACCGTTCGGATATGGCTGGCGGGAGCACCCTGGGGAACATCGCCATGACCCATGTGCCTGTGAAGTGCGCGGATATCGGCCTGCCTCAGCTTGCAATGCACTCCTGTTATGAGACGGCGGGGGTAAAAGATACATGGTACCTGATCCGCCTGATGGAAACGTTCTACAGGAGCCGCTTCGAGGAAACCGGAGCTGGGGGCCTTCGCATCACTGGCGCCAGCGTCTGATACGGAACCGAAAGAGAAGGACTTGCGGGCAAAGAGCGCGGTCCTTCTTTTTTACCTTTCGTGTTGGTAAAAGGGCCTTTTTGAACGGCGGATGCGGCTTGTGCCCCG
>CAOJHG010000161.1 GCA_948435975.1 uncultured Oscillibacter sp.
AACGACCTCTTCTTCCGGTCTCCATCATTTGGTTTATGAAATCGTGGACAACGCCATTGACGAGGCTTTGGCGGGATACTGCAAAAACATCCTGGTCCAAATCAACGAAGGGGATACCATCACAGTCGTAGACGACGGGCGGGGAATCCCTGTTGACATCCAGGCGCAGACCGGAAAGCCTGCCTTGGAAGTGGTTTATACGGTGCTTCATGCCGGCGGCAAGTTCGGCGGCGGCGGTTACAAGGTGTCTGGCGGACTTCACGGCGTGGGCGCGTCTGTAGTGAACGCACTCAGCGAATGGTTGGAGGTCCAGGTTCACCGAGACGGCAAGATCTACGAAATGAAGTTTGCCAGGGGACAGGTAACGCAGGAGATGACCGTGGTGGGCGCGTCGGACCATACCGGCACTTCCGTCACCTTCAAGCCGGACCCGGAGATGTTTGAGGATACGGTCTATGATTACGGCATTCTGCACAACCGTATGCGGGAAGAGGCTTTTCTGAATGCGGGACTGCGGATTCGGACCGTGGACGCCCGCGCCGGTAAGGAGCAAGAGGATTCCATGTGCTATGAGGGCGGCATCCGGGAGTTTGTCACCTGGCTGAACAAGAGCAAGGACGCCCTGCATAACGACGTCATTTACATGTCCGGACAGAAAGAGGATTCTATTGCTGAAGTGGCTCTCCAGTACAACGATGGCTATAACGAAACAGTCCTTTCTTTCGCCAATAACGTCCATACCCATGAAGGCGGTATGCACGAGGAAGGCTTCAAACGTGCGCTGACGACCGTGCTGAACGCTTATGGCAAAAAGATCAAGATGCTGAAGGACGACGAAAAGGTTTCCGGCGAGGACTGCCGGGAGGGTCTGACGTGCGTGATTTCCGTGAAATTGACGGAAGCCCAGTTTGAAGGGCAGACCAAAACGAAGCTGGGCAACTCCGAAATACGGACGCTGGTCAACAATATTGTATCGGCCAAGCTGGAGATTTTCTTGGAAGAAAACCCGCAGGTAGGGCGGATGATTCTGGATAAAGCGCTTACTGCCAACCGTGCCCGGGAGGCGGCGAAAAAAGCCCGGGAGTCCATCCGGCGCAAGACGGCTCTGGGCGGGGCGGCTATGCCCGACAAGCTGCGGGACTGCAACGAGAACAACCCGGAGCTGACCGAAATTTACATCGTTGAGGGCGACTCGGCAGGCGGTTCCGCGACTCAGGGCCGGGACTCCCGCTTCCAGGCAATCCTGCCGCTGTGGGGCAAGATGCTGAACGTGGAGAAGGCCCGGGCGGACAAGGTCTATGGAAACGACAAGCTCCAGCCAGTCATCACGGCTCTGGGGGCGGGCATTGGGGAAGAGTTTGACGCCAATAAGCTGCGGTATCACAAGGTCATTATCATGGCTGACGCCGATGTGGACGGGTCTCATATCCGGACGCTGCTGCTGACCTTCTTTTTCCGGTTCATGCGGCCCCTGGTCGAGAATGGATACGTTTACTCCGCCGTTCCTCCCCTCTTCAAGCTGACCCGGGGCAAGACGACACGGGTAGCCTATGACGAGGTTGAGCGGGAGAGAATCGCGGCGGAAATGCGGGGCGACAATCCAAATGCGAAGGTGGATATCAGCCGGTTCAAGGGTCTGGGCGAGATGAACCCCCAGGAGCTGTGGGAGACTACCATGGACCCGGAGACCAGGACCCTGCGGCGCATCACTCTGGACGACGCGGTAAAGGCCGACGAAACCTTTACGATCTTGATGGGCGAGAAGGTGGAACCCCGGAAGGAGTTCATCGAGAGGAACGCGAAGTATGTGGTGAATCTGGACTACTGATGTTGTCAATAGAAATTCCGGCGAATGGTTTCTCAACGGGCCGGTTTTGGAAAATTTTAAGATAATAAGATAATATCCTTTTTCAGAAGGAAGGAAAGCGTATGAGTAAGAACTTCCTAAATGAACGGGAGGAAATCGTCAAGGCTTCCCCGGTTCCAGAGCTGCCGGAGGGCGTCAAAATTCAAGCCGCCGGAAGTGGGAGCCTGCCATGTATGGAAATCAAGGACATCTCCGAGGCAGGCGTCCGCAAAATCATCGAACATGTCCGCACGGGGAAGTATACCAGTCTTTACTTGTCCCTGGACGAGGATGGCGAAGAGGGCTTTCTCATGATGGAATCCTCTCCCACGCTGCTGTTCCTCCAAATCTGGGACGCCGAAAACGAAATAGGCTGGTGCCTGTTCGCACCGGAATTCCTGGCTTCCAACGAGGAGGCCCCTATCGAACCCAGCGACGGTCAATCTGTGTTCCAGATGCGCAATACCATAAAAAACACACCGCAGAACCGGGAGCTTGCGGCGCGGTGCGTCGAGTGGTACATCCACACCTGCGAGCCCTACCCCGGTACAGACTGGCTGAAAGATAGCCAGTGAAACCCGAACAGAAGCAAGAAAACCTCGTCTGCTTTTGATTGACCCAAATGAGAATGAGGAGGAAACAGAATGGGCGCTTGTCCATGGTTTCGAAATGGCTGCTGTAAACGAAACGGGATGCTGATGACCTGCAACCTGACGGACCCAGCCATTTGTCAAGGATATCAGAGAGGCGGAGAGACCTTCCGGAACTGTAGGTATTACGTAAGTCCCAGGGTGGGAACCTCCGCCTCCATGAAGCCCTGCCCCCTTTGCATCCGCGCCGACAGAGGCCAGTATTATCAGCCCTACTGCACCAGCGTGAAATTCCCAGGGGCGGACGGCGTTCACGGCCTGAAGGTCGGCGACGAGGGATTGGCCATGCTCTGTCTGGGACATCAGGTGAACCGGAAGAAATATACCTCCTGTCCCTATTATAAAGGCGGAAAGCCGAAAAAAAGAAAGTCTTGAAAGAGAGGAGCGTTTCTCATGTTTTGTATTGAATGCGGAAAGTGCCTGCCGGACGGAGCCAAATTCTGTGCCTTCTGCGGGAAACCTCAGCCCCAATTGAGCGGCGTTCAGCCAGCTCCTGCGGCGTATACAGAGCCGCCCGCCGCTTCGCCGGGAGGGGCAAACGATATGGATGTGACGCTTTTGCCGCATCTTCCGGGAACGGAGCCGGATCTTCCAAAACTGGATCTTCCAAAACTGGATATTCCGAAGCCGGTTCCTCCAAAGCCGGTTACTAAAGGGTGCGGCTGCTCGGAAAAACAGCAGGATATGGTCTATGCGCCGGGACGGGGCGTTTACTTCGTGTCTTATGATGAACTGTTCTTTTTCTCTGAGGAAAGCCGCAAGGTGAGTCAACTGACCAAAAAACAGGACAATGACAGGTTGGTGGGACTGAATCTCTGGAATAATGAGGTTTTTATCTGGAGGTTACCAAATTGCTGGACGATGTTGGAATCGAAACCTGAGTTGATAGCGATTGATATCAACAGCCATCAACAAAGGACTGTCACTCTGAAATACAAGGGCGAGGATCTTCCATACATTTTTGAATATCCAGATTTGCACCTCCGCCGCTTTTATGTGCAGGACGGCTTTGGGTATGGGATATGCAAAGACGGCAGGTATCTGTATGTCCTGGATATGTCTACAGGCGAGTACCAGCTCAGGGAACTGCCAGACCTTAGGAGAATGCCTCTTTGGACGGTGGGATGGACAGAATTCGAATATTTTAAAAAGATCCTAGGTTCGAAAGAAAGACGCTCCATGGTTAACTATGGTTTGCGGTGGGGCAATCTTTATATCAAGGGAAGACAAGGCTATACCGCCCTTGATGACGCGATGAGATTTGTCGTCCGTTTTTCCCTGAGGAAACCCTCCATATATCACCTTTTGCCTGCTGACTGTGGCAGCATTGTGGGAAACGAAAGCATGATCAGCGAATACTGGGACACTAAAAATGATCGAGTCCTTTTGGTCGGAATAAAGCCCGGAGATGAAAGTATCCTGAACATAACAGATTTTTCCGAGGGTGTTCGTTTATTGGAACCCATTAGGCTTAAAACGGGAGAATACGAAGGTTTGAGCGTTTGGTGGCGGTGTGGAAGCAACTATGTAATCAAGAACAATCTGTTGGATATGGAAACGTTGAAAATAAGCCGCCTCCCTATCGAGATAAAATCAATTGACTTTGCGGAAACGTCTAATGGCGTTTATTTGATGTGGGGAGATTTTCTTTATCATTTGCCGAAAAACTTCAAAGAGGTCATCAAAAGCGAGGAGGATTTGAATAGATATATTGCAGCAAAGCTGGAATGATAGGAAAAGGAGACAATAGTTCATGTCAAAAAAGCCTCAATACGACCCCGAGGAGATCCGCTATCCGGGACAGAAGATCGTTGAGTCCTCCCTGGTTCCGGAGATGGAAAAATCCTACATTGAATATGCCATGAGCGTCATTGTGGGCCGGGCCCTGCCGGATGTGCGGGATGGTCTGAAACCTGTACACCGGCGCATCCTTTACGCCATGTACGAGGACAACCTGACCTATGACCACGCCTTCCGCAAATGCGCGACTGCCGTGGGCGACGTTCTGGGCCGGTATCATCCCCACGGCGACGCGTCTGTTTACGATGCCCTGGTACGACTTGCGCAGGATTTCTCCATGCGCTATATGCTGATTGACGGACACGGAAATTTCGGCTCCGTTGATGGCGACCCTCCTGCGGCTTACCGGTATACGGAAGCGCGGCTTGCCCGGATTTCCGACGAAATGCTGCGGGAAATCGACAAAGAAACCGTGGATTGGGAGCCCAACTTTGACGAGACCCGGAAGGAACCCAAGGTGCTTCCCTCCCGCTTCCCAAATCTGCTGGTGAATGGTTCCTCCGGCATTGCGGTGGGCATGGCGACCAATATCCCGCCCCACAACCTGCGGGAAGTCATCGGCGCGGTCATTTGCGTCCTGGAGGACCCCAATGCGGATATGGCGGACCTTATGCGGCATATCCAGGGCCCGGACTTCCCCACCAAGGGCATTATCATGGGCCGTTCCGGTATCCGGGCCGCCTATGCGACTGGGCGGGGCCGCGTGACCATCCGGGCGCGGCACGAGTTCGAGGAGTTCGGCAAGGACCGGACCCGGATCATTATCACTGAGATTCCCTACCAGGTAAATAAGCGGATGCTGATCAAGAGCATGGCCGAGCAGGTGGAGGACAAGCGGTTAGAGGGGATTTCCGATATCCGGGACGAGTCCGACCGGAACGGAATGCGCATCGTCATTGAGCTGAAGCGGGACGCCAATCCGCAGGTGGTGCTGAACCGTCTGTTTTCCCAAACCCAGCTTCAAACCACCTTTGCCATTAACATGCTGGCTCTGGTGGAGGCTGAAGGAAAGCTCCAGCCAAAGATTCTGTCTCTGCGGCATATTCTGGACGAGTACATCCAGCATCAGGAATCTGTCATCGTCCGGCGGACCCGCTACGATTTGAAAAAGGCGCAGGAGCGGGCCCATCTGCTGGAAGGACTGCTGACGGCTCAGGAAAATATTGACGAAGTAATTAAAATCATCCGCACCAGCTATGATGACGCAAAAGAAAACCTGATGAACCGTTTCAGCCTGGATGAAATTCAAGCCCAGGCCATCTGCGATATGCGTCTGATTGCTCTCCAGGGTCTGAACAGGGAGAAGCTGGAAAATGAATACAAGGAGCTGGAAGAGAAAATCGCCTACTACAATAAGGTGCTCACAGACGAGGGCCTGGTCCGCCAAATCCTCAAAGAAGAATTGACGGCCATTGCGGATAGATATGGCGACGACC
>CAOJHG010000162.1 GCA_948435975.1 uncultured Oscillibacter sp.
GCAACAGTGTTGTTGTTATTTGATTTATAAATTGCCCGTTTTATGGCGGTCAGGCCCCGCCGCCCGCTTATCTCGCCTCCATGCCCCCGTCGAAACCGGTACACCCCCATTTCAGAGCGCTGAGACGAAATAACACTATACAGTTTACCATACCTTTCCCGCGTTTTGTGTTACAATTTGGTGACAGTTTCCGGCGGGTCCTGGAGTTCCTTCTTCCCAGGACCCGCTTTTCGACGCTGTTACGTCTTTGTAAATTTCACCATGAGGCTCCGCGGCGTGACCTTTGCCAGCACCCGGAAAAACTTGTACAGCAGCTTCGGCGTGTAGACGCTTTGACCAGCCCGCGCCGCCTGTAACGCGCCCTTGGCAACCCGCACCTGGTCGCAGTAGGGCAGCAGCTCAAATATGCGGGAGTTTCCCGAAATGCCGCCAATCTCCAGAAAAGCCGTAGTCATCGGGCCGGGGCATACCTCTGTGGCCGTAATCTTCCGGCGGCGTAGCTCTTCCCCGATTCCCGCCGTGTATGCGGACACATATGCCTTCGTGGAGGAATACACCGTCATTCTGGGCGTGGGACAGAACGCCGCAATCGACGATATATTCAAAATACGCGCCCCTTCCGGCATGTAGAGAACCGTCATATTTGTCACCGCCGTCAGCGCCCGGACATTCAAATCCACCATCCGCGTCTGAGTGGCGGTGTCCATCTCGCCCACATTGCCCAGATAGCCGCACCCCGCGCAGTTGACCAGCAGCACGACCTCCGGCTGCTCCGCCGTCAGCTTCTCCTGAAAGGCAACATAGCTCATGGGGTCGCACAGGTCCAGCGGCAGGCAGGCGGTAGTCTTTCCCGTCAGGTCCTCTGCAAGAGCGTCCAGACAGCCAATCCGCCGGGCAATCAGCCAATAACTCTCCACCTCTGGAAATACATCCGCGATTTGCCGCACGATTTCACGCCCCAGCCCTGAGGATGCTCCTGTGATAATTGCAGTTTTCATGCTTCTGCCTCCTTTTCCGCAGACCTATTCTATGCACAATCTGCCCGCCGCAAACATAGGCTCAATGTGTTTCCGGCTCCGGGTACTCCACGCCGCAGGTATCCACTTTGATGGACTGAATCACCACTGGCTTTTTCGGCTTGTCGTCCCACATGCTCCGGGGGACCCGGGAAATCGCAATGGCCTTATCTGTCCCGTCAATCACCTGCCCGAAAGCGGCATAGTCTCCATCCAGGTGCTCTGCCGGGGCCACCATGATAAAGAACTGGCTTCCTGCGGAGTTGGGGTCGCCGGTCCGGGCCATGGAGAGGACGCCGGTGGTGTGCTTCAAATCGTTTTGGGCAAAGCCGTTGGAGGCGAATTCCCCGTCGATCTCATAACCAGGACCGCCGGTGCCCGTACCATCGGGACAGCCGCCCTGAATCATGAAGCCGGGAATGACGCGGTGAAAGGTCAGGCCGTCGTAATAGCCCTTTTTGGCCAGAGAGATAAAGTTCCGCACAGTGTTGGGGGCCTTCTCCGGATACAGCTCGGCCGTCATAACCTGGCCGTCCTCCATTGTAATGGTAACCAGAGGCTTTTTCACATCAGGCATCGTCGTAGAATTCCTTTCTGTTTCCCCTCAGTCCTTTGCTGGGGGCGTAATATGATGGCGCTCCGCCAGGTAAGTCAGCAGTTGGTCCGCGTGGGGGGCCTCGCCGCTGAAGGTTGCCAGGATGATTTCGTCTTTGCTGTAGAGTACATAGTTTTTGTCCAGGGAACTGACCCGCAGATACCCCAGCTCCGGCAGCTCCCAGCGTTTTTTCCGCCAGATGCTTTGACGGTACAGCCGTCCCTTTTCCACTGCCAGCAGGCCGGGAAGGAGCTGTCCCGCCGCGCACAGGGGAAGGGCTGGGAGGGCCACGCCGAACAGGGGAAAGAAGATAATGACCTGGGTCAGCGGCAGTCCCCGGCTGGCTGACAGCGCCATGACCATCAAGGCCAGAACGATAGACCCCGCCAGACACAGGCCCAGCGTCGCCATTGCCAGGGTCGTGGACCGCATGGGTACGACGAAGGACACGTCGTTGGGGGAAGCGGGGGTTTTGGTATTGGGGGCTTCCAGGGGACTGCCGTCGGGGTCGAAGAAGGGGACGCCGTACTCCTGGAGGTACTGGACCAGCAGGCTGGCGTTCCGGTTGGCCATACCGAATTTTGCCAGGACGTTTTCCTGAAAGTCGTAGACGACGCAGCTTCCGTTGGACGGCCCCACGATCATGCCTGCGGCGTCCCAGACGGAGAAGGTCCGCTCCTTGCGCAGGGCCGGGGCCACACGCACGGTTTCTCCCGTGACCTGGAGGGGGGCGCCTGGGGCGTCGACCCGGAACGACGGCGGCAGGGTCTGCCAATCGGGCCCGCCCTCGGGCCAGAAGTTGTACAGCAAGCCGCCGGCCCGCTGGTTTGCGAGCCGCAGGGGGCTTTTGGAGAAGGCGGCGTCGGTGTAGCGCAGGAGGAGAGCGGCGCCTGTTCCGGCGAAGAGGAGGCCCAGCAGGGCGAGCAAACCCATCGGCACAAGGGCCTGTGGCACCGTGAGTGATTTTACGGCTGCGCGGAGCGCCTGGAAGAAAGCGGGGGACCCTGCTGCGGGCCAATCCAGAAGCCGGAAGGTATACAGGGTTATATACGTGAAGAAAGCGGGAAAGGGGGCGATACCGGTGCAGACGTAGATGGTGATGGTGGAGAAGTGCCGTTCCCGCGCCCCGCGGAAGAGCCAGTAGCCGAAGGAAGCGCCGAAGCCAATGAGTGCGCCCAGGAGGATGGCAGCGCCGCCGGTTTTTTCTGACCCGGAAAAGAGGAGGTGCGTCAGTAAAAAGGCGGCGCCCAAGGCTCCCAGAAACGCGCCCAGCACGCCCCGCGCTCTCGGCCAAAGCATGGAGGGCGATTCGGCGATTTCGGGCCCCTGTCTGTTGGTGCTTTTCTCCATAGCCTTACCTGGACTTCATTGCCCTGTCCATTTCGCGCTTGGCGTCCCGTTTTGCGGCGGCGTCCCGCTTGTCATAGTTCTTTTTGCCCCGGCAAAGGCCGATCTCCACCTTCACCCGGGCGTTTTTGAAGTAGACCGACAGGGGAACCAGCGTATATCCATCCTGCTTCACCAGGGCATAGAGCTTCCGGATCTCCCGCTTGTGCATCATCAGGCGGCGGGGCCGGACAGGGTCCTTATTAAAAATGTTTCCCTTTTCGTAGGGAGAGATGTGCATTCCCAGAACGAACAGTTCCCCGCCTTTTATGGAACAGTAGGCGTCCTTGAGGTTCAGCGTGCCCGCCCGGATGGATTTGACCTCCGTGCCTGCCAGTTCAATGCCTGCCTCATACCGGTCCTCCACATAGTAGTCGTGGTGGGCCTTCCGATTCTGCGCCGCGACCTTGACTCCCTTCTTTTCCACCATCATCACCTCGCTCACCTCGCCGGTGGGGCGTCAGGGGACTCCGTCCCCCGACACCTCCTGCCAGAAGGAAGGGTCCCTCTGGACTCCCTCATTGTTATTGTTCATTGGACTTTCTGCTTTTTTGTGGCTTGTGGAAATCAGCGTATCGATTTTATTATAGCACAGATTTCCTGTCCAGGCAAGGACTTCGCCGGTTTCTCCCTTTATTCCCCATAGCACAGCTTCTGATTCCAAAATTGAAAGCAGGCTGGGGTATCCTTCCGGCTTTTGAAATGCTGCTCCATATGGTCCGCAAACTCCGGAATCCTGTCCTCATCAATCTCCATATCTTCTCCGCCCTGGTCTCCTTGGTCAGGGAACGCCAGCTTCAGCAGCCGCTCTTTTAAGTCTTCCTTCCCCGTCATTCCTTATCCAGTCGATTCAAGGCGTTCCGGGCCGCTTGTCCAACCGTCCAGGCGTATTCATGACCGCCGCCCGTTACATGCCAATGCCCCGGCGGCGTCTGAGCCACCAGCAGCGCCTTTTCCAACAGGGGCCGCGCCTCCGTGACATGGTACTGGCCCGCCATTGTAATGCCCCGATATTTTACGCCCAAATCCTCATATTCGATCATGGCGCAGATCATGGCCCGGCCCTCCGCGGACAGCTTAGACGTATCCGGTTCCCCATATGGCGGCTTTTTTGGCGCGTCACGGAAGAGCCACTGAAAAAAGTGACCCCCGAAATCGTCCGCTTCCAGCAGCTTCAGAAAGTTCTCGCGGATATAACCGTCGTTGTACGCAGCCGCAAGGTCCTGCGGAAAGCGCTTCCCCGCCTCCAGATGCCAGCGCACCGCCCACACGCCGTCCTCCCCGTACCAGGCGTAACGCGTCGCCCCACCCTTTTCGGAGATACGCTCATTCTTGAGTGCGCCGGATGGATAATACTCCCAGGTACAGTCTTCGGCCCGCTTGAGGGCGAGGACGCCGTTTTTGTAGTAATAGCGCAGGCCGTCCCTGTCAAGCTCCCGGTGGACCACATCCCCTGGAGAATACCAGGAAGTGCTTTTAATAATTGTCCCATGCTCCACAAAGTCTTCTGTGGACAGTTTCCCGCTCTTCTTGTAGCGCCAGACGCAGCGGCCATGTGCGGACCCGTTTTCGTAGGGGATTTCATAAACCTCCTGGCCCTCTTCGCCGCAGGCAGTTCCGGTAAAGGGTTTTCCCTGGTACCTGGCGTTTTGATAAATCTCCTCTTCGTCCAGGTCGAGTTGGTCCAGAGAGACCCGCAGCCCGCTCATCAGTCCAGCACCTCTGTGAAATCGGCGCAGAGATTGGGGCGATGTACATCCAGCACCAAAGGCAGATTTCCTTCGTGGAAACGCTCCTGCAAGCCCTCCATGCCGTATTTCAGCTTATACTCGATTTCCTCCTTATAAGCGGGGATGACCATATAGCAAAGGATGTCGTGGCCGTCGGGAGTCTCGACACGTCCAATCTTGTCCCCGTGCCAGTCCAGCACCACGCCGCCAAAGTCCACCCCCTCGCAGACGGGCGTATAATCCGCCCCGTTGGGTATGGTGTGTCCAAAACTCAGCCAGGTTTTGTATTCATGGGGGAAGCGGGCCAGGAATTGCATCAGGTTAACAGGCCAATAGAAGGTATAGGGCAGGTCCTGGGGATTGCTCAAATCATCGCCCAGGTTCCAATCTCCAGGAAGGAGCATATACAGTTCGCCGTATTTCAAATCCTCCTTGTCCGAAATTTCATCCGGCAGGGTCATCGGCAGGTCGCTCATGCCGGTGGTATAGAGGACGTAGAAATCCTGGTCCGGGGCGGGACAGAGAATGTGAACGTCGATATGAACCAGATCGCTGACAATTTCGTGATAGACGAAGCTGCCCCGGTCGGGAAAGAGCTCATTAAAATGCTGCTCCACCAGCTTTGCGTAAACGCCGATATCCAAAGGCGGGCGGAAGCCCTCGTCCTGATGGTCCTCATAGCGGTAAACCGGGGAACCGCCGGGAGTATATTCACTCGTCTTCGGCCCGGAACCGCCGGTTTCCCCCTTTTCCGTCTGCACCGGTTTTTTCTTCCGGAATTTATCCATAAAGCCCATGCGTCAAAACCTCCATTCTGCCGTCCAGCGGCGTTCTGGGAATAGTTTACTCCATTTCTCCCTGCCTGGCAATTGTTTTTTCCGGTGAGATGCGTTACAATAGGGAGTACAAAAATTTTAACCGAAAAGGATGGTAATTGGATGAAGCTGGTATCCTGGAATGTGAACGGTCTGCGGGCCTGCCTGAAAAAGGGC
>CAOJHG010000163.1 GCA_948435975.1 uncultured Oscillibacter sp.
CACTGAGCGGTGTCAAAGCCTTGTTCCGCCGCCAGGCGGTAGAGCTCCACCGCCCGGGCCTGGTCCTGCTCCACGCCGCTGCCGGTCTCATAGCACAGGCCTAAATCGCACTGAGCCGCCGCCATGCCCTGCTCTGCCGCCTTTTTATACCAATATACCGCCGTCTTGTGATTCTGCTCCACGCCCCAGCCATTGTCACAGAACAGGGCATAGTTGTAAGCACCGTAAAGCGAACCGTTTTCTGCCGCCCGGAGGAACCACGCCGCCGCTTCGGTCAGGTCGCTTGCAAGGCCGGCCCAGCCCATTTGAAAGAAGATACCGATTTCGTTCTGCGCATCGGCGTATCCCTGGCCTGCCGCCAGCCGGAACCACTCCAGAGCTTGATATAAGTCCTGCTCCACGCCTTTGCCGTTCTTATAGCAGTGGCCCAGCTCGTTCTGTGCGCTGGCGTCCCCCTGCCCGGCGGCTTGGCGGAACCACTTGACAGACTGCGCCGGGTCCTGCTCCACCGGGCCGTCGCCGTCGGCGTAAAGCTCCCCCAGCTCAAGCTGTGCGTCTATGTCGCCTCCCTGGGCGCGGGAAAGGAGTTCCTCCAGCTTTGCGCTGATTTTTTTCTGGGCCATCTCCTCGGCATAGAACCGCTCCTCCGCGTCCTCCATACCTGCCGCTTTGGCCTGCCGCATCCAACTGAGGGCCCGGCCGGGACTGACGTCCACCAGGTCGCCGGTCTTGTATCTCCTGGCCAGGGCAAGTTTTTCCTCAGCGCCGCCCAGCTCTGCCGCACGGATGAACCATGCCTCGGCCTCTATCCGGTCCTGCTCCACGCCCCGGCCCTCGCCGCAGCACATGCCGAGATGAGTCATAGCCTCCACCAACCCGCAGTCCGCCGCATTGCGCAGCAGCTCCACCGCCTCCTGGTCCCGGCCTGCGGACATCCTCCGTTCTGCCAGGGTCAGGCAGGCGCTGGGGTGGCCCTGCTCAACCGCCATGGAGAGGTAGCGTTCCGCGTCTGCTTCTCCTCCGCGCCCCTGCCATTGATTCAGAAAAAAGAGCGCTGCCTGATACTGGGCCTCCGCGTCGCCGTCCTCTGCCGCGCCGCACCAATCCGCAAGGGTCTCTTCCGTCAGCGAAGGCAGGCTGCGCTCCTTCGGTTTGGCAGAGTCCAGGCAGGCCATGGCTCCTGAATGCCCCTGCTCTGCCGCCCGCCGGAACCACCGCTCTGCCGCCTGGCTGTCCTGGCCTACGCCCTCGCCTCGCAGATAGCATAGGCCAAGCTGGTATTGTATCTCCGGGTCCGACTGGTCTGATTCCAACAGCTCTTCAAAACGCTCCAGCTCTGTCATAATGTCTCTCCTTCCCAAATATCCCGCACGCCTTTCGTTTTTGCGCCTCCAATTTCCAACAGTATAATATAATTTCCAAAGATTTGCAAGGCAGAAGGCGATTAGTCCAGCTCTGCCGCCTGTTTGACGCGCAGCATCAATCAGCCTGAGCCGCCGCGGGACCAGGGCCGCCCGCGAAAAGAGGCCCACAGGTCTTTCTGTGAGCCTCTGCGGGATTCGATTACAGGGGGTCAAGCGTGGCGGGCTGTTCTCTGGAAAGCGGAGGCCTCTTGAGAACGGTCCGGTTCCAGCGTCCGGAAGGTATAAAGAATGACGGCCAGACAGATTGCAAAGGTCAGCAGGTCGGACGCCGGCATAGAGTATAGCACCCCGTTCAGCCCGAACCGCAGCGGAAGAAGCAGCGCAAAGCCTACGCCGAACACCACCTCACGCACCAGGGAAATGGCCGTGGAGGCGAACGCTTTGCCCAGGGATTGCAGGAAGATGAAGGTCCCCTTATTCACCGTCGCCAAGATGGTCAGGCACAGATAGACCCGAAAGCACTTGACGGCGTACTCAGTATAATAAACGCTCTCGTTGGCCGCGCCGAAAACGCCGATCAGCTTCTGCGGGAACAGCTCCACAATCAAGAGGGCCGCGCCGCCTGTAACCGCCTCCGCTGCCAGGAAACGGAGGAACAGCGTCTTTGCCCGGTCTTTACGGCCTGCCCCGATGTTGTAACCCACCACGGGGATGCAGCCCGCCGCCAACCCCACGGCGATGGAGATAACAATCTGGAAGAACTTCATAACAATGCCCAGGACCGCCATAGGGATCTGTGTATACTGCTCCTGGCCGAAAATGGGGTCCAAGGCACTGTATTTCAGCGTCATATTCTGGATTGCCGCCATTGCCATGACCAAGGAGATCTGAGACAGAAAACTGCACAGACCCAGAGGCAGGTATTTTTCCGCCAGGCCAGTATGAATCCGGAAGCTCTCCTTATGCAGCCGGACGGCCTTCATATGGCAGAGATACCAGACGGACAGGGCAGCAGTGAGGATCTGTCCCAGCACCGTAGCCACGGCCGCGCCCATCATGCCCCAGCGGAAGACGAAGATGAAGACAGGGTCCAGGACAATATTGACCGCCGCCCCCGCCAGCGTAGAAGCCATGGCGAATTTGGGACTGCCATCAGAACGGATGATAGGGTTCAGCGCCTGCCCGAATATATAGAAGGGGACGCCCAGGGCAATCCAGAAGAAGTATTCCTTCGCCTGCCAGAAGGTTTCGTCATTGACCTGTCCGCCGAACAGAGTCAGAATCGGCTCCTGGAGCAGCAGATACAGGGCCGTGAGCGCCAGGCCGGCGGCAATGCACAGCAGGACCGCGCTTCCGATGCTCTTGTGGGCGGAGTCTTTGTCGCCAGCCCCCAGGCGGATACTGACAAAGGCACAGCAGCCGTCGCCAATCATGACCGCAATCGAGAGGGCAACCACAGTCAAGGGAAAGACCACTGTGTTTGCGGCGTTGCCGAAGGAACCCAGATAATCCGCGTTGGCAATGAAAATCTGGTCTACAATGTTGTACAGCGCCGCCACCAGCAGAGAAATCACGCAGGGAACGGCGTACCTGGCCATGAGCTTTCCTACCGGCTCAGTTTCAAGAAATGCGTTGGATTTTCTGTCCATGTCTGTTACCTCCTGAACATGAGAAAGCGCACGGCGTGAAGAGCTGGACTTATGCCTTCTGGCCGCGCACTTTCTGTATCCTGTTGAATTTTGGGCAATAAAAAACAACGTGCCGCAGTCAACTGGAATTACGCATTGACGCTACACGTTGTATAGTTATGATAACATTGGAAAGCGCGAAAAGTCAAGACGCCATGAAAAATTTTTTGGATTCAAAGGCACCTTGACAAATGAGGAAGGGCGGCTTAAACTATCAAGGTACCATGAGATGTGGAAAGGAAGTGCATCATGGAGCATTCCAGAGAACCGAAAACGGAACAAATGACGCAGTATCTTACAGAGACTGTCAACGGAAGACTGATTATCAGCCTGCGGAACATCAGCCATACCATGCGGTCCTTATACGAGGGAAAGGGCAGTCAGAAACGGGTCCTGATCGTCCTCAGCGAGACGGGGACCATCACCCAGAGGGAGCTGACACAGCGCTTGGCCATTCAATCCGGTTCCGTCAGCGAGGTGATCGCCAAGCTGGAGCGAATGGGACTGGTGGCGCGTTCCCTCAGTGAGACGGACCGCAGGACTGCTGATATATCCCTGACGGAAGAAGGCAGGCGGCAGGCACAGACGGCTATGGAACAGCGGAAGCGGCGGCACGAGGAGATGTTCTCCGCTTTGACAGATGAAGAGAAGGAACGGCTGCTTACCCTTCTGGAGACCATCAGCCAGGATTGGGAGGAGCGCTATCCAGAGGGGCGTGTCCGCCGCGCCTGTTCCTGCGGCCAGGACGGAAACAGGTAGGCGCGGTATGTGGAAATATATCAAACGCTATCTGCCCTATGCGGCGGCTGCGGCGCTGTTCATGGTGGGAGAGGTATCGATGGACCTGGTACAGCCGGGGCTGATGAGCCGCATTGTAGACGAGGGCGTATTGGGGCTGAAGGCCGGGGGCGGACTGGGACTGATTGGGACGCTGGGGCTTCAGATGATTGGACTGGCACTGCTCGGCGGGCTGTGCGGTTCCCTGAACAATGTCTTTACCCACATCTCCAGCCAGAATATGGGGAACGAGATGCGCAAGGATGCCTTCCGGCGGATCATGTCCTTCTCCTTCCCGCAGATGGACCGCTTTGGCACAGGTACTCTGGTGACGCGGGTGACCAACGATATTACCCAGATACAGACCTTTATATCCTTGTTCATGCGGGGCCTGATTCGTACCGGCATGTTGACCTTTGGCAGCATATACTGCATGTTCCGGCTGAATCGGGATTTTGGGCTGATTGTGCTGTGCGCGTTTCCCTTTGCAGCGGGGTGCATCGTTCTGTGCTTGTGGAAGGCGAACCCGCTGTTTTCCAAATTACAGGAGCAGTTGGACGCCATCAACACCGTCATGCAGGAGGACATATCGGGCGTCCGGATTATCAAGGCCTGCGTGCGGGAACTCTATGAAAAGGCGCGGTTCGGTCAGGCCAACGGTGCGCTGACCGAGACTCAAACGCGGGTCCTGATGATTTTCGCTTTCATGAACCCCGCCGTAAATGCCCTGATGTATGGAGTGATTGCCGTGATTTTGTACTGGGGGGGCTTTCAGGCTGCTGCGGGAGGCGTGACCCCAGGGGACGTCATGGCGGCGGTGACCTATACCACCCAGCTTTTAAACGGTGTGCTCATGCTGGTGATGCTGTTCCAGAATATCTCCCGGGGGCTGGCCTCCTGGGAGCGGGTCAAGGAGCTGCTGGACAGCGAGCCGGAATTGAAGGCGGGCGGCTTCAGCGGCGGGACCAAACAGCGGGGGGAGATTGAGTTCCGGGATGTGTCCTTCACCTACCCAGGCGCTCTCCGGCCTGCGCTGGAGCATATTGACCTGACCATACGCCAGGGCGAAACGGTAGCCGTCATGGGGGCCACTGGCTGCGGGAAGACCACCTTGGTGAACCTGATTCCCCGCTTTTACGATGCAACGGCTGGAGCGGTGCTGGTGGACGGCGTGGACGTTCGGAAATACCGCTGGCAGGCTCTGCGGGAAAAAGTGTCCGTCACACTGCAAAAGGCGGAGCTGTTCACGGTCCCTATCCGGGAGAACATTTCCTGGGGAAAGCCTGGCGCACTGGCGGAGGAGATTGCATCAGCGGCGAAAACGGCCCAGGCGGACGGCTTCATCCGCGCCGCGCCAGAGGGCTATGATACCATAGTTGCAGAGCGGGGCATGAGCCTTTCCGGAGGCCAGAGGCAGCGGCTGTCCATTGCCCGGGCGGTGATAAAGCCCGCCGAGATTTTGATTTTTGACGACTCCACCAGTGCGCTGGACTTGAAAACGGAGGCGGAGCTTTATCAGGCCCTGCGGGAGTCCTGCCCGGGGATAACAAAGCTCATCGTGGCCCAGCGTATTGCCTCCGTGCGTCAGGCTGACCGCATTGTAGTGCTGGAAAACGGAAGGATTGCCGCGGTTGGCGCGCATCAGGAACTGCTGGCAGGCTGTAAGGTCTACCAGGACATCTGCCGTTCTCAGGTGGGGGAGGAGGATGAACTTGTCTGAGTCAAAAGAACAGAATTCAGCAGGCCGCGGCATTCCCGGCATGATGAACCGGGGAGAGCGCTTTGTGCAAGTGGAGCACGCGGAACATGCGGGGGCGGCTCTCCGGCGGATTGCGGCCTATTTTGCGAAAGAGAAAGCTATGGTGCTGGCCATGCTGT
>CAOJHG010000164.1 GCA_948435975.1 uncultured Oscillibacter sp.
AAACGGGGACGCCATGACTGCCGGGTCGAACCCAACCCGCTTTGCCAGCAGAGGAAGCGTACATCCCACCAGCTTTGCACATACGACCGTACATACCAGCGTCCCACAGATCACACCCGCTACCTGCACCGTTACCATGGCATTGTGGAACAGCATCCGGTCAATCAGTATCAGCTTCACAAAATTCGCCGCCGCCAGAGTCACGCCGCACACCGCCGCCACCCGCAGCTCCTTCCAGATGACCCGAAGGATATCATGAAATGTAATTTCCCCCAGAGACAAGCCCCGGATCACCGTTACGCTGGCCTGAGAACCGCAGTTGCCGCCGCTGTCCATCAGCATAGGAATATAGGCCGTCAGAATCGTCGCCGCCGCCAAAGCATTTTCAAAGCTGGCAATGATCTGTCCCGTGAATGTGGCGGAAATCATCAAAAGCAGAAGCCAGGGAATCCGGGCCTTGTAAGTCTCCAGCGTACTGGTCTTCAAATACGGCTTGTCGGAGGGCAGGATTGCCGCCATTTTCTCGATGTCCTCTGTGACCTCCTCCTGTAGAACGTCCATAGCGTCATCGACTGTGACAATACCCACCAGGCGGTATTCCTTATCTACCACCGGCAGCGCCAAAAAGTCATATTTGCTCAGGGAGCGCGCTACGGCCTCCTGGTCGTCCAGGGTCTGCACCGCAATGAGATTTCGCTCCATGATGTCCCCAATCACATCATCTTCCTCCGCCAGCAGCAGGGTGCGGATGGTGACAATGCCAATCAAACGCCGTCCGTCGTCAATGACATAGCAAATATTGATGGTCTCCTTGTCCGGACCGGTACGGCGGATGCGCTTCAAGGCTCCCTCCACCGTCATGGTCTCCTTCAGGTCAACAAACTCTGTGGTCATGATGCTTCCAGCAGAATCCTCCGGATATTTCAGCATTTCGTTGATGCTCTTCCGCATTTCCGGGTCGGAGTGTCGGAGGATGCGCTTGACCACGTTGGCGGGCATCTCTTCCACGATGTCCACCGTATCATCCAAGTAAAGCTCATCCAGGACTTCCTTTAGTTCCGTATTGGAAAAGCTCTCGATCAGCATCTCCTGCTCGTCGCTGTCCAGCTCCACAAAGACCTCTGCCGCCAGCTCTTTTGGCAGAAGGCGGAACACAAGAGGCACCTTCCCATCCAAGCTCTGACACAGCGCCGCAATGTCCGCCGCCTCCATAGGCAGAAACAGATCCCGCAGGTCGGCGTAACGTTTTCGGGTGATATGCTCCTCAATCATCTCCGCTAACTGTCCATTTTCCAAATTATACACAGTGCAGGACCTCCTTTCTGCCTTCATCATAAATGGAAAAACTCCAACCGCCCATTCCGGAACGATTGGAGAATACACACTCTCAGAAGGGCCGCTTCGTCTTTCCCCCTCTCCACCGTTCAAGCTTTAGCCTCACAAGGCGGTGAAATCGCGTTAGATGATACCTTCGTGTTCGATATCGCCTGTTCAAACCATCTTATGATGTCTCCATCACTTCGCGGCAGCGATCCATATCCCTGTGGTAGCCTTACCTACCGGACACTATGCAGTTTTTCCTGTTTTCCTTATCTTATGCCGTTTTTCCTCTCCTGTCAAGACTCCGTTAAAACTTCCCCGGGAGAATCCTTTCGCTTTCTTGGGCGCACTTCCAATTTATCCCTTGACGATGGGGATTCGGATGTATATAATATTTCTTAGAATTAGGCAATTTCCGTCGGAAAGAGAGGATTTTCCATGAAACGCTTTCTTACTATTCTATTCACGACCTTGCTGCTCACAACGGCTCTTTGCCTCACCGCTTCCGCCTCCAGCTTTGACGGCGCTGCGGAGGAGCTTTCTGCCATCGGCGTTTTCCGAGGTTCCTCTTCCGGGTTCCAGCTAGACCAGGTCCCCACCCGCTCCCAGGCCGCCATTATGCTGGTCCGGCTCTACGGCGCGGAAGAAGAGGCCCAGGCCGCATACGCCTCCGGTGAGTTGAGCCATCCTTTCACTGACGTTGGCGAGACTGCCGCGCCTTACGTGGCCTGGCTGGTCGAAAATGGTCTTGCAAACGGCACCTCTCCCACCACCTTCGGCGCTGCGGACCCCTGCACGGCCAAGGCTTACACTGTGTTCCTGCTCCGCGCCCTGGGCTACAAGGACGGCGTGGACTTTGCTTTCGCCGACGCGCAGGCATTTGGTATGAGCCTGGGTCTGTACACGCCCTCCTCCATCACTGGCGGGACCTTCCTCCGGGATGATTTGGCCGCGCTGACTTACCAGGCTCTGGCATGTGATATGAAGGATGGCGGCTCCTACCTCCTGGACAGTCTCATTCAGGACGGCGCTGTTGATTCCGCCGCTGCAAAATCCATCACAGATAAAATTGAGACTTACCGTGCTCTTCAGGAAATCACCACAGACACCATGGCCGGCTCCATGGACGCAGATATCAAAATGGCGGGGAAGATTGCCTCTACAATCACCGGACAATCCAGCGGCACGCCCTTCAATATGTCGGAGAACATGGACCTGACCGCCTCCGGCAGTACGCAGATTGTCCTGAAGGAAGGCGATATGCAGATGGCCATGGACCTCAGCCTCGCCATGAATGATGAGACAACGGAGGCTGGCTATTGGCTCAAGGACGGTGCAATGTATGTCCGGTCCGGAGATACGGCCTACAAACAGGATATCCCCGAAATGGCGGAACTCTATCAGGCCGCCATGATGCCGGATACTGCTAACGTACTCCTTCTTCCCTTTCTGAAATCCGCCTCCTCTGCGGCTTCCGGAACCAATACCATCTATACTCTCACGCTGAATGACGCCCTTGCCAACAGCTTTTCCAAGAGCGTGGATGAACTGGTTGACCTCATGATTGCGGAGCTTGGCGCAGATATGGACATGCGCGTTTCTATGAAGAATTCTGCTTTTACCTATACGATTGATAAAGACGGCCAGCTCAAAAACGCCGCCGTGACCTTAAATATGGATTTCGACGCAGACGTAAATATGGGTGAAGGGGAACGGGCCGATGTCTATTTCTCTATGCAGATGGATATGAATATGGATGTCAAGGCCACGGGCGAGACTGTGAAGATCACCTTCCCGGACTTCTCAGGCTTCCTTCAGTGATAACGTTTTTGCTTGTTAAACGGTCTGAATAAGAACAAACCGGCAACTAATAGATAACAAGCTGTATAATTCAGACACTTTTCTTCTATAAGTATAGGAAATCCCCAGGAGCGATAGGCCTGTAAAGCCAATTTGCCCCTGGGGTCTTATTTCCCATTCATAAAAGCTCCTCTGCCGCCAGCTCATCCTTGGCCTGTTGGAGTACCTTTTTCTCTGCTTTTGTTGTCAGTTGGCTCTCGTCGAACTTCGCAAACAAATCCGGACGGCGGCGCATAGTTCGCTTATAGCTCTCCTTCTTCCGCCAGTCCGCTACCTTCCCATGGTCCCCCGAGAGAAGGATTTCCGGTACTTGCCGGTCATGCCATACCGCAGGACGGGAATACTGAGGATATTCTAAAAGGCCATTCCAGTGGGATTCCTCCTCGAAGCACTCCGCGTCCGGCAGCACCCCCGGCACCATCCGGCACACCGCATCTGTAAGCGCCATGGCAGGAATCTCCCCGCCAGTGACCACAAAATCTCCTATAGAAATCTCCTCGTTCACGCACTCATCCAGAAAGCGCTGGTCCACGCCCTCATAATGCCCGCAGACCAAAATCAGATGCTGATGCTGCTCTTTCAGCTCCCGAGCCACCTCCTGGGTAAACGTCCGGCCGCAGGGGGACAGGAAAATCGTCCATCCAGCGCCATGAGCCTCCACCACATGAGCCCAGCACCGGTACAGCGGGTCTGCCTGCATCACTGCGCCCCGCCCTCCGCCATAAGGATAATCGTCTACCTGCATCTGCTTATTTGTGGTATACGCCCGGATCTGGTGTGTCCGAATCGCTATACACCCTCTCGCCTGCGCACGGCCAAGGATACTGACGTTCAGCATGGCGTCCACAGATTCCGGGAATAAGGTCAAAATGTCGATCTCCATTTTACAGGCCCTCCCAAACGCGAATATCCATCCGGTTGGCCTCCAAGTCCACAGAGAGAATAAAAGCGTCCTTTACCGCCGGGACCAAGTATTCCCGCACCCCTTGTATTGTATAGACTTTACTGGCAGGATACGTCTCTACCTTTGTCAATTCCCCGATGCACTCGCCGGTTTCTCCATTGTAGACATCCAGGCCCAGCAGCTCATCGTCGAAATACTCGCCGGGCCCCAGGTCCGCATCTTCCCTTCGGATATAAAGGTCCTGTCCCCGCAGAGTCCCGGCGGCAGTACGGTCCTCAACGCCAGAAATCTTCATCAGCACCATGCCCTTATGCACCCGGCAGGAAACCGGCGTCACCGGCCTTCCGTTCAAATAAAAAGTCTGAAAGCGGGTGAGAAATTCCGGGTCCTGGTTCCAAGGCATGACCCGTAGCTCTCCCCGAATACCGTGAACGCTCACAATACGCCCTGCACGAATGGTTTCCAGTCTCATGAAGGCACTCCTTTGCTGTTTCGATTTATAATGACAGTATACACGCTTCCACCGAAACAAGCAAGAAAAACCTGTCCCGCAGCGTAAAACAGCCCCCTGACGCAGAAAATTGCATCAGGGGACAGGATGTGATGAATTATTTCACCAGCTCAATAATGGCGGTCTCCGCAGCGTCTCCGCGACGGATGCCAGTACGGATGATGCGGGTATAGCCGCCGTTGCGCTCCGCATAAGTGGGGGCAATCTCCTTGAACAGCTTCTTGCAAACATCCTCCCGGGTAATAAAGCTCATAGCCTTCCGATAAGCGGCCAAATCGCTCTTCTTACCCAGGGTAATCATCTTCTCAGCCAGGGGTTTGATCTCCTTGGCACGGGTGACGGTGGTTTCCATCTTTCCGTAGTCCAGGAAATCCGTGACCTGCTGACGCAACATAGCCATGCGCTGGTCAGTGGTCTTGCCAAGTTTCCGAGTTCCGGGCATGTCGGTTTCCTCCTTATCCTCTTAGTAGTGCCGTACCTTAAAAGCCGGCAATCAGTTGTTCTCCTCGTCGGCCAAGTGCAGGCCCATCATCGCCAGCTTGTTAATGACTTCCTCCAAGGACTTCCGGCCCAGGTTCCGGACCTTCATCATCTCGTCCTCCGTCTTGGAAATCAAATCCTCCACAGTGTTGATGTTGGCGCGTTTCAGGCAGTTGAAGCTGCGGACGGAGAGATCCAGCTCTTCGATGGTCATCTCCAGCACCTTATCCCGCTGGGCTTCCGCCTTCTCCACCACCGTGGGCTTGCTGCCGACGTTCTCCGACAAATCGGTGAACAGCGTGAAGTGGTCGCACAGGATCTTCGCGCCCAAAGACACAGCGTCCCGTGCGGAAATCGTTCCGTCCGTCCAGACCTCCAGCATCAGCTTGTCGAAATCACTGGAAGTCCCCACGCGGGTGGGCTCCACAGAGTAATTCACTTTATATACCGGCGTATAGATGGAGTCCACGGCGATCGTGCCGATCACATTCGGTTGGGGCTTGTTACGGTCGGCGGGTACATAGCCGCGGCCATGGGAAAGAGTGATCTCCATGTTGAGGGTCGCCCCATTATCCAGCGTGGCGATGTGCATATTGGGGTTCAGGACCTCA
>CAOJHG010000165.1 GCA_948435975.1 uncultured Oscillibacter sp.
GTTTCCCCTGCCACGTCTTTCATGTGGTTATAGAAAATCTCGGCGTGCTCCTTCTCCTGTCCGGCAGTAAACTGGAACACCGCCTCCAGCACATGGAGCTGCTGCTTCTGACAGATTCCCGCCGCGAAGGTGTAGCGGTTCCGGGCCTGGCTCTCTCCGGCGAAGGAACGCATCAGGTTTTGCAGGGTTTCGCTGTCTTTCAGATTCACTGGCATATCATAGGACCTCCTGTAATCGGATGTTGGAGGTAGTATGTGCCAAAAACGGCCAGTTCATGCACGCCCTGAGCGTTCCTGCCCCCAGAGACCGCCGCGGAACACAGCTTGCGCAGGATGAGGACGCTCTCCGGCCTGGAAAAGCGGCGGAAAAACAGGGGCCCCGCAGGACCCCCATTCGTATTCTGCGCTCAGCCCTGGCAGACGGGAACGATCCAGCCCTTGCTGTCCGGGAGCTTGCCCCACTGCATACCGGTCATGGTGTCGTAGAGCTTCTGGGTGGTGGGACCAATCTTTCCGCCGTTGATAAAGACCTTGTCGCCCTTCCAGTCCAGCTCCTTCACGGGAGAAATGACGGCGGCGGTGCCTGTGCCGAAGACCTCCTCCAGCCTGCCCTCGTGACCGGCCTTCATAACGTCGGCAATGTCCAGCCTGCCCTCAACGACCTCGATGCCCCAATCCTGAAGAAGCTCAATGCAGCTTCGCCGGGTGACGCCGGGAAGAACGGTCCCTGTGCAGCCGGCGGTGTAGACCTTCCCATCAATCTTAAACATAATGTTCATGCTGCCGACTTCCTCGACGTACTTCTTTTCCACGCCGTCCAGCCACAGCACTTGGGCGAAGCCCTTCTGCTCGGCCAGCTCTCCGGCCTTGATGGAGGCCGCGTAGTTTCCGCCGCACTTGGTAAAACCGGTCAGGCCGGGGGCTGCGCGGATATATTTGTCTTCCACGTAAATCCGGATGGGGTCGATGCCCTCTGCGTAGTACGCGCCGGAGGGAGAACAGATGATACAGAAAGTGTAGTGCTTGCTGGCATGGACGCCAAGGCCCACATCGGTAGCAATGACAAAGGGACGGATGTAGAGGGAAGCGCCGTCAGTATGAGGCACCCAATCCTTCTCCACTTCCACCAGGGCCTTGACCGCCTGAACAAAGTCATCCACGGGAATCAGGGGGATGCACATACGTTCTGAGGAGTCCTGCATCCGCTGGCCGTTGCACTCGGGACGGAAGAGCTGAATTTGGTTTCCGGCGGTGCGGTATGCCTTCAAGCCCTCGAAAAGCTCCTGGGCGTAGTGGAAAACCACAGTGGCGGGGTCCATCTGGAAGGGGGCGTAGGGGACAATGCGGGGGTCATGCCAGCCTTGGCCGTCGGTGTAGTCCAGAAGGAACATATGGTCCGTGAAAATCTTGGCGAAGCCCAGCTTGGTCTCATCGGCAGGCTTGGCCTTGGGAGCGTCGGTCTTGGTGATCTTGATATCCAGCATTGCAAAGACTCCTTCGTATTGTAGTATTGAGCGCGCTGGAGGCAGAGATTTCTTCCTGCCCCGGCGGTTCTTTCCCTATTAGTTATACGCCGGTTGAACCGCAAAGTCAACCACGGACGGGCGAAAAAGTGCTGCCAGCGTCTGGAACTGAAAAGGAGGGGACCCGGTCCGGCCTCCTCCTGTGCAGTTCTTATTCACGTCCGCAGGCCCAAAGGACCCCTTATGCGGTACAGGCCGCATCTGTGGGTACAGGGCGCTCCGTTCCGCACCTCATGCCCCGGCGAAACGCCTCCAGATTCAGCGGGACCAGCTTTGCCTTGGCTCCAGTGAACATGTGGACGATCATACTCTTGATGGTCTCCGGCTGCAAGGCTCCGGTGGCAGAGACATAAGCCCCCAGCATCACCATGTTTGCCGCCTTCGGGTTTCCCAGCTCATAGGCGATGGACTCGCAGGGAACATACAGCGTCCGTACATCCGCCCGGCCAAACGGCTCCTTTACTACAGAGCTGTTCACCAGCACCAGCCCGCCGGAAACTGCCAGAGGGCCGAATTTGCCGATAGACGGCGCATTCATGGCAATCAGCTCGGTCGGGTGGGTGAAGACCGGAGAGCCGATTCTCCTGCTGGAAAGCACTACAGAGCAATTTGCCGTTCCGCCCCGCATCTCAGGACCGTAGGAGGGGGCCCAGGTGACGTTCAGGCCCTCCGCCATACCGGCTTCCACCAGGTTCTTGCCGATGGACATTACGCCCTGCCCGCCAAAACCGGAAATGATGATCTCCTTTTTCATTTCAACGCACCTCCGCCTTCTCCGTGATTTCCACATCCTTGACGACGCCCAGGGGATAATAAGGGATCATGTTTTCCTTCAGCCATTGGACGGCCTTCACCGGCGTCATGCCCCAATTGGTAGGACAGGTAGACAGGACTTCCACAAAGGTAAAGCCCTCCCGGTTCATCTGCTTGGTGAAGGCTTTTTTCACAGCCCGTTTCGCTTTGTTCAGGTTCGCAATGTCCGTTACGCACACCCGCTCAGCATACACGCAGCCATCCAGGGTCGCCAGCATCTCCGCTACCCGAATCGGCATTCCCGCCTGCTCAACGGTGCGCCCGCTCTGGCAGGTAGTGGCCTTCTGTCCAATCAGTGTGGTGGGGGCCATCTGTCCGCCGGTCATGCCGTAAATGGCGTTATTGACAAAGATCGTGGTGAACTTCTCGCCCCTCATGGCCGCATGAACGATTTCCGCCGCGCCGATGGAGGCCAGATCACCGTCCCCCTGATAGGTAAACACAGCCTGATTAGGGTGGGTCCGCTTCACGCCGGTGGCCACAGCGGGCGCACGGCCATGAGCGGCTTCCAGCATATCGCAGCTAAAATAGTTATAGGCAAACACGGAACAGCCCACGGGACACACGCCGACGGCCTCGTCCAGCAGTCCCAGCTCCACCAGGGATTCCGCTACCAGCTTATGGATAATACCGTGGTGGCAGCCGGGGCAGTAGTGCAGCTCAGCATCCGTCAGCCCCTTGGATTTCTCATAAATGACCGCCATGCTGCTGGACCTCCTTCCATGCCGTCCACGCGGCGTCCGCCATTTCCTCTACCGTAGGCATCACGCCTCCCGCATGGCCCAGGTAACGGATGGGCTTTTGTCCCTCCACCGCCAGACGCACATCATCAAGCATCTGACCGGTGGAACTCATTTCCACATCCAGGATGACTTTTACCTGGCCGCTTCCCGCCAGCTCATGGAGAGGCGCCTCCGGGAAGGGCCATAGGGTGATTGGCCGGAACAGTCCCGCTTTCAATCCACCGGCGCGGAGCTCTTCAATGGCGGAAAGGGCGATTCGGGCAGGGGTGCCGTAAGCGGTGATAATCAATTCCGCGTCCTCGCAGTTCACAGCAGACCAGCGGGTTTCCTTCTCTTCCATCTCGGCGTATTTCACCGTCAGGCGCTGGTTCAGTTCCTCGCAGGACTCCGGGTCTAAGTACAGAGAGTTGATGACGTTGTGCCTGGCCCGCCCCCGCCGTCCGCTGGCAGCCCAGTCCTTCGGCGGCAGGTCCCGCTTGGGGATGGGACGCCACTCAATGGGTTCCATCATCTGCCCAATCAGACCATCGCAGACCACCATGACGGGATTTCGGTACTGGTCCGCAATATCGAACGCCTCCTGCACAAAGTCTACGGTTTCCTGGATATCAAAAGGTGCCAGGACCAGGGTGCGGTAATCTCCGTTGCCGCCGCCGCGGGTCGCCTGAAAATAGTCCCCCTGGCCGGGCTGAATGGTGCCCAGGCCCGGTCCGCCCCGCATACAGTTCACAATTACGCAGGGCAGCTCTGACGCGGCCAGATAGGTAATACCCTCCTGCTTCAAGCTGATGCCCGGAGAGGATGAAGAGGTCATAGCCCGCATTCCGGACCCGGCGGCGCCATAGACCATGTTGACCGCCGCAATCTCAGACTCCGACTGAACGAACACGCCTCCTGCGGCGGGGAGGTGGACGGACATGTATTCCGGGACCTCGCTCTGCGGTGTAATAGGGTAGCCGAAGAAACAGTCGCAGCCCGCCCGGATAGCGGCTTCCGCAATCGCTTCATTCCCTTTCCATAGTTCCTTAGCCATCTGAATCATGCCTCCTTGGTCAAGGTGTCCCGCGTCATGAACGATTTGGGCATTCGTCTCTGCGGCGTGTCACAGTTTCTCCACAGTGATAATGGAGTCGGGGCAGATTTTCGCGCAGCTCGCGCAGGCGATGCACTGTGACAGGTCTGTTACCGACGCGGGGTGATAGCCTTTGCGGTTGATTACAGTCTCGTCAATGGCAACGATGTGCTTGGGACAGACGGACGCACACAGCTCACAGCCCTTGCACCGGTCCGATTGAAAGGTTATTTTCACAGCCATATGGTTCAGCCTCCTTATGGCGATTTTTTGTTTGGAATCCTTCTCAGAGCGGGGCGGATAGTGCAGTTCCCCGGCCTGCCTCCCAGGGCTTTTTCATGTGGATTTCAATAGGGAACACCGGCAAATCCGCCAGCGCCTCTAAAAAGTGCGCCTCCGCCATGTGGCACAGCGCCGGAATCCCCGTCTGCCGGGAGACCTCCTCCATCAGCGCGGCCCCCTTCCGGACCTCTTCCGGCGTGGTCTCCCCGCAGAGGTGGGTATTGTTCACCAGCCCTGTACAGGTCAGCCCTGTGACGGCCTCAATGCTCCTCAGACAATTGACCGCGCTCTCCGGGGAGCGAACCTCCGGCCGGTTGGCGTTCAGAACGTACAGCATCTGATAATCCTCCTGAACGATTTTCGGCCGGAAGCGCGCCAGCACTCTTGCCCCCGCCGGGTCGCCTCCCGCGTCGATGATCCCTCGAATTCCCCGGTCCTCCAGTAATGTCAGGACCTCCGCGGGCAGAGCCGGAACGTCTGCGTCGCTGCACGCCTGGGAGCTGGAAATCACCCGGACCCCTGCCGCCTCCAGCAGCGGCTTCCGCTCACGGGAACGAAAATAGGGGTTTACGATGTCCAGGTCCGCCAGCATGACGCCGGGACCTTCTGCCGCCATTGCCAGGGCCAGATTGACGGCGAATTCTGTTTTCCCCACGCCGTAATGCCCTGTCACGATGGTCAGGCGGCGGGTTCCCAACTGGTCCATGGGGCTCCCCTCCTGCGTTGTATGATTTTATTCGATGTAGTATGATGTCATTGTATACCAGCAGGTCCTCAGATGTCAAGTCAAACCTTGTCTTTTTCTGAAAAATGCGCTATATTACTAAGGTGTGATTCGCGTTTTTGGCGATATTTCCAGCGGATTCCAGCGCGTGGAGACAGATGTCCGCCCAGAGGGAAGGAGAAAACACCGATGACAGGAAAACGAAATGTAAAACTCTCGGAGCAGGCAGCGAACCGCCTGTATACCTGGATTGTAGAAGAGGGACGCTATCCACCCTGCACAAAGCTGCCCAATGAAAACGAACTCAGCGAAGCCATGGAGGTCAGCCGCACCACCCTGCGGGAAGCCATCTCGTACCTGGTGGCCCAGGGCGTCCTGGAGATTCAGCGGGGCAAGGGCACCTTTGTAGCGGAAACCCTGCCCGCCGCCGGGATGGATCTGACCGCGCTGTCAGACCTCCGCTCCCGGGTCCGGGCCAAGGACCTTTTTGAGATGCGCCTGATCTTTGAGCCCGCCACCGTGGCCCTG
>CAOJHG010000166.1 GCA_948435975.1 uncultured Oscillibacter sp.
GTGTTCTCCAACTGTCCGGGAAGGAGGAGGTGGCGAATCAGCACCCCAGAGCGCAGGAGGCCGTTTTCAAGGCGGTACGGCCCCACCTGGCGGAACATCTCAAGGATGGCGGGGGCGGCGCGGTCGAAGTAATCCGGCGCGGCGGAAAAGTCTCCGGCAGGCGCGGAGAGGGCGTACTTGAGGTCGGGCAGGAACACGTTTATTTTGCCCTCCAGAGTCCGCAGGGTGGAAACGCTCTCATAGCCGCTGGAGTTCCACACGACGGGGACCGGCCAGGGGTGGTTTCCCAGGGCGTCCGAGATGGCGGGGGCGAAGTGGGTGGGGGTCACCAGGTCCAGGCAGGCCGCGCCCTGGCCGATCAGGTCCCGGAAGAGGGCGCGGAGCTGGTCCGGGTCAAGGGTGCGGCCCTGGGCCTGGCGGGAGATTTCCCGGTTCTGGCAGTAGACGCACCGCAGAGAGCATCCGGAGAAGAACACCGCCCCCGCGCCGTGCTGTCCGGTGAGGCAGGGCTCTTCCCACTGGTGGAGCATGGACCGGGCCACGACGGGAAGGGAGGGGGAGCGGCAGACCCCGGCGGGATGGTCCGGAGTCCGGGCCGCGGCGCAGTTCCGGGGGCAGAGGGTGCAGGTCATAGGCCGAAATCAGGCCCCAGGTCCCCGGTCATCCAGTGGCGGCGGCAGAGGCCGATATATTTGTCGTTTGCGCCCAGGACCACTTGCTCTCCCTCTTTCAAGACGACGCCGTTTTCGTCGAAGCGGGCGTTGAAGGTTGCCTTTTTCCCGCACCAACAGATGGTTTTGACCTCCTCGATTTTGTCGGCCATGACCAGGAGGGCGTAGCTGCCGGGGAAGAGGTCGCCCTTGAAGTCTGCCCGGAGGCCGTAGCACATGACGGGGATGCCCAGGTCATCGACGATGTGGACCAGGTGCATGACCTCTTCCCTGGTGAGGAACTGGGCCTCGTCCACGATAATGCAGGCGTTTTGTTGAAGCTCCATGACGGTCATTTTCTGCATTTCGTCGAAGTAGATGCAGGGGTAGGTGAGGCCGATGCGGGAAGTAACAACGTGGTCGCCGTCCCGCGTGTCCAGGCGGGGCTTGACCATAAGGGCCTGCTGACCCCGCTCCTCGTAGTTAAAACGGGCCATGAGGGCGTTTGCGGACTTGCTGGAGCCCATAGCCCCATATTTGAAGTATAATTGCGCCATAATGTTACGCCGGGTAATGGAACTTGCTCATTCCTCCCCGGATTCCTCCTGTTCTTCTGTTTGTTCGTCAAAGGGGTCTTTTTGAATGTAGGGGTCCGTCAGGCTCTGTAGGTTCGACGCGTCGAAAACCATCTTCTGGCAGGACTCGCAGTGCCAGGTGATCTTGTACATGATGAGAGCGCCGTCGCAGTCCACGCGGAAGGCGCCGGTTTTGTCCTTGGAGAACCAGGCGGTCTTGTACACGCCGGGATACCAGTGAATGGAGTCCCGGCCTGTGATGAGATAGCCCTGGGTCATATCCTGCCCGCACCAGGGGCATTTCTCCGGGGGTAAAAGGGAGTCCTTTTCCTTTTCTTTGGCGGCTGTGCGGCGCTTTTCCAGCCAGTCGTCCAGCCGCTTGCCGGGGTTCCAGGACTCCTTTTCCGTTTCGGAGGTCCGGCCGCTGTCCTCTGACGGGGATTCCTGAATAACGGGGCGCTTCTCCGGCTTACGGTCCCAGGGGTCCTCACTCTTTTTCCAGAATGCCATTTTCTTCCTCCCTCTCTAACGCTTTCAGCGCTTCTGCATAATACCGGGCAAAGGCGGATGGCACGGCATGGGCTTTCAGCTCTGCGGCGTTCATCCAGACGAAATCCGGCGGTCCTTCCCCGGAGACGGCCAGCGTATAGCCGGTCATGCGCCATTCCACATGGGTAAAAATATGCTTTGCCGCCAGCTTTGCGCGCCAGGACCTTGCTTCCAGTCCCCAGCCGGAGATTACAGACGGGGCGGCGTTCTCGTCCAGAGCTTCATCCGTGTTCGGGAACTCCCACAAACCCGCCAGCAGACCGCCGGGGGGCCGTTTCCGCAGGGCCGCTTTCCCATCCCGCAGAAGGAGGAAGACGGTTTTTTCCTCCACCCGCCGGGCTTTCTTCGGTGCTTTCACCGGCAGGGCCTCCGCCGTTCCCCGGGCCAGCCCCAGGCAGAGCGTCCGCAGCGGGCACAGCAGGCATTTGGGCGGTCCGTTGGGTGCGCAGACGGTGGCCCCCAGCTCCATCAGCGCCTGGTTGAAAATAGGGACGTCCTCCGGCGCTTCCGGAAAGACCGCCTGGACGTGAGCGCGGATCTTCTTTTTTGTCTGGGGGGCGGTGATGTCGTCGTGGCAGTCCAGCAGCCGGGCGATGACGCGGAGCACGTTGCCATCTACGGCGGCCTCCCGTTTTCCGAAAGCGGCGGAGGCGATAGCGGCGGCTGTGTACTCCCCCACGCCGGGCAGGGCGAGCAGGCCGGGATAGTCCTCCGGGAAGCCGCCCCGTTCCGCAACCATCTGCGCGGCTTTTTGCAGGTTCCGGGCGCGGCTGTAGTAGCCCAGGCCCTCCCAGAGCTTCAGCAATTGGTCTTCCGGGGACTGCGCCAGAGCCTCCACCGAGGGGAAGGCGTCTAAAAAGCGGGCATAATACCCCAGTACCGCCGCCACACGGGTCTGCTGGAGCATGATTTCCGACACCCAGATACGGTACGGGTCCCTGGTTTTCCGCCAGGGGAGGTCCCGTGCGCTGAGCCGGTACCAGTCCAAAAGGGGCTGGACTGCGCTTTCCAAATTCCGTTTTTTCTGTTCCATAGCGGCATTATAACATAAAAGCGCAGGATTCGGAAGCAGGGCCCAAAAAATTCCTCTCATCAAATTTTTAATTGCCTATTGACCTTCCCCCTCCTGGAAGGTATATGATATAAGAAAAACAGGACCCGGTGAGGTGAGAGGATGAAAATCGGTGAGGTGAGAGGATGAAAATCAATGAAGTAGAGGCCCTGGTCGGCATTACCCGGAAGAACATTCGCTTCTACGAGTCCGAGGGCCTGCTGACACCCCGGCGGAACAGCGAGAACGGCTATCGGGACTATGGAGAAGCGGAAGTAGAGGTCCTGCGGCGGATCAAGCTGATGCGGAAGCTGGGCGTATCCTTGGAGGAGATCCGGCAGATGCAGAGCGGAACCCATACGGTTGGAGACGGGATGCGCCGCCACCTGGTCACTTTGGAGCGGGAGCGGGAAAATCTGGAGCAGTCCATCCGCCTCTGTGCCCGCCTGACGGACTGCCGGGAGCGGCTGAGCGACCTGGACGCTGGAGCGGTGCTGGAGGAGATGACCGCCATTGAGCAGACTGGGACCACCTTCCAGAACAAGCAGAAAAAGGATGTCCGGAGCCGTTTGATTGCCCCGGTGTTTATCACGGCGGTGATGGTACTGCTGATGGCGGGCTTTGCCGGGCTGCTGCTGTGGAGCATTCATGCGGTCGTGGAGGAAACGCCTGCCGCTTTCATGATGGTGATTTTGGTGCTGGTCCCTCTGGTAATGACCGGAGGCGTGGTATATGCCCTGGTCCAGCGAATACAGGAGATTGGGAAAGGAGAGGAAGACGATGCGAAGAACTACTGACCGAAGCGGGAAAAAGACCGCCCCTATTATCATTACAGTCCTAGTAGTGCTGTATGTCCTGCCGCTGCTCCTTTTTGCGCTGATGGCGGTAAGAACGCTTGGACAGGAGGGCGGGGTGGTGCTGCTGCCGCTGCTGGGCTATCTGTTCCTGGGCGGAGCGGTGATTGGAGGCATCATCAAGGCTCTGGTCCAGCGTCTGCGGGAAATCGACGGAGGGGAGGAAGAGGATGCCAGTCAATATTGAAGAGAGGAAAAGGCGCTATAAAAGGCAGGCGGTTCTGGGGGTAGTGCTTTCCGGGGTGCTTTCCCTGGCTGGAGCCGCGGTGTTTGCCGCGCTGTGCCTCCTTCCAAACCTGCCGTCATGGATTGCGGCGCTGTTTATCGTGCTGGCAGTTTTGTGTATACTTCCCATAGGCTTTTCTATGGTGGTATTAAATCAACGTCTGAAAGAAATTGAAGGAGGAGAATTAGATGCTGCTGCTGAATATTGACCATGTGCCGGGAAGGGAAATCGAGGCGCTGGGAATTGTAAAGGGGACCGTCGTACAGTCCAAGAATTTCGGCAAGGATTTCATGGCGGGGATGAAGACTCTGGTAGGCGGTGAGATTGTAGGCTACACGGAGATGCTGGTAGAGGCCCGCCAGATTGCAACGAAGCGCATGGTGGATGAAGCCGAAGCGCTGGGAGCGGACGCCGTGATAAATATTCGGTTTGGCTCGTCCTCTGTGATGCAGGGGGCCGCAGAGGTAATTGCCTATGGCACGGCGGTAAAGCTGTGGTGATGCGGGCATCGTTTTTGGAGCACAGCGGATTTCTGGTAGAAATCGGTGATTCCGCCGCGCTGCTGTTTGACTGGTGGAAAGGGGAACTTCCGGTGATTGGGCCGGGGGTCCCCCTCCTGGTCTTTGCCAGCCACCGCCATGAGGATCATTTCAATCCAAAGATTTTTTCCCTGGATGATGGAAGCCGGGACGTCCGATTTCTTCTGGGCAAAGACGTGAAGCTGACGCCCCGGAACCAGGAACGCTGGGGCCTTCTGGAGAAGTCCGCAGAAAAGTGCATCAGCTTAGGAGGAAACTGTCAAACGGAGCCTCTTCCGGGTGTTAAGGTAGAAACGCTGACTTCCACAGATGAGGGCGTAGCGTTTTTAGTGAGTACCGGCGGCAAGAGCGTTTTCCATGCCGGGGATTTAAACTGGTGGCACTGGGAGGGAGAGGACTGGTCATGGAACCGGAATATGGAAGCGAACTTCAAACGGTACACAGCGCCGCTGAAGGGCCGGAGAATTGACCTGGCGATGCTGCCCTTGGACCCCAGATTAGGGGAAGCAGGCTTTTGGGGGCCGAAGTATTTTCTGGAGCTTGCGGATATCTCCCATTTTCTTCCCATGCACCAATGGGGAGATTATAGCTATACAATCCGTTTTCTGGAAAAGAACCCAGCTTTTGCATCCCGCACCGTCCCAGTAACAAAGCCAGGGCAGATTTTTAATTTTTAGCAAAAAGAAATCAAAAAAGGACCGCCCCGAGGAGATTCCCCCAGGCGGTCCTTTTCCCTGCACATCAGTGATTTTTTTCCAGATAATCCGGCCCGAACCCGTGGGGCAGAAGCACTCGAAGGGGGAGTGCCAGTTCTTCACCCTTTGCGTTGAGGCAGATAACCTCCATATCCGGGTTGAATTCGTAGAGCAGTTGGCGGCAGACTCCGCAAGGGGTGCAGAAATCGTCGCTGCGGCCCGCGACAACGATGCGGATAAAGTCGGTGTGTCCTTCGCTGACGGCCTTGCCCACAGCGACTCGTTCAGCACAAAGGGTAGGAGAATAGGCGGCGTTTTCGATGTTGCAGCCGGTGAAGACGGTCCCATCAGAGCATTCCAGGGCAGCGCCGACAGGAAAATGGGAATAGGGGATGTAGGCCCGGTCGAGCATAGTGACCGCAGCGGTTTTGAGTTCTTCCAAAGTCATAACAGCAGCCTCCTTCAAAAAGCAGAATTCAGTTTTCCCAGCAAGCCGGGCGCCAAACCCAAAGGAATCATGAG
>CAOJHG010000167.1 GCA_948435975.1 uncultured Oscillibacter sp.
ACGGGCAGTGTCGTCCTCCCCGTCGCGGCTGGCAACAATCAGGTCGGCGTACTTGGCGTACAGGGGGCGGCGCTCCTCGTAGATTTGGCGGAGGGGCGTGTTGGCGGGAGCGGCAATGCCGCGGTCGGTCAGGTCGTCGGGCATTCGCTGGGAGATTTGGGAAAAGGGGGTCTCAAGCCAGATTGCCACACCGTTTTCCTTCATGTGGGTCATGGCCCGGCCAGAGAGCACCATACTGCCGCCGGTGGCAATGACGGTGTTTTCCAGATTCAGGTTTTCGCCAATCTGACCTTCCAGGGCGAGGAACGCTTCCAGCCCCCGGCCCCGGAGAACCTCTGCCAGAGTGCTGGTACCAGCGGCTTCTATGATGAGGTCGTCCACGTCAACAAAGGTATAGTTCAGACGTTCGGCCAGGGCCTGACCCACGACGCTCTTACCCGTGCCGGGCATTCCAATCAATATGATATTTTTCATAGTGTCCTTCCTATCTGATGAGGGGGCGTTTTGATGCGCGCCCTGCGGAATGGGTCATATTATAGCGAAGGACTCCAGAAAAGTCAAATCCTATGAGAGGCAAAAGTAAAGAATCCTCTTTTCCTTCTGGCGGGAATATGGTATAATCAAGCGAATTGATGCCAATGGAGGAATTTCCTTATGGAACAACATGAAATGCTGCTGCTGAAACTGGGAGAGGTGGTCCTCAAGGGCTTGAACCGCCGCTCGTTTGAGGACCGCTTGGTTTCCAACGTCCGCCGCCGCCTGAAAAACTGCGGGAGCTTCCAAATATACCTCCGCCAAAGCACCATCTACGCGGAACCCGCTGTGGATAACTGCGACATGGACGCCGCATATGCCGCCGCGCAGCAGGTCTTCGGCGTGGTCAGCGTGGCCAGGGCCGTCCCCTGCGACAAGACGATAGAGGCTATTGTGGAGACCGCTAAGCGCTATTTGGCCGGCGTCTTTGCCCATGCCAGGAGCTTTAAGGTGGAGAGCAAGCGGGCGGACAAGGCATACCGCCTGAACTCCATCCAGATTTCTCAGGCAGTAGGCGGCGGGCTGGCGGAGGCGTTCCCTCATGTGCCCGTGGATGTCCATCATCCCGATTTGACCGTGTTTGTGGAGATTCGGGAGAAATACGCCTATGTACATGCTCCTGCCGTCCCTGGCGCGGGGGGATTGCCTGTGGGGACCGGCGGACACGCTGTCAGCCTCCTCTCCGGCGGCCTGGATTCTCCGGTGGCCTCCTGGATGATGGCCAGGCGGGGCGTGGAGCTGGAAATGGTCCATTTTGTCTCTCCGCCCTACACGTCCCAGCAGGCTCAGGATAAGGTGCTGGAGCTTGCCAGACTGCTCACGGCCTACTGTGGACGGCTTCGGGTCCATATTGTTCCTTTTACGGAAATTCAAGAGCAGATTCGCAAAAACTGTCCAGAGGAGTATTTCACGCTTATCATGCGCCGCTTCATGATGCGTCTTTCGGAGGCCGTTGCGCGGCGGGCGGGGGCGAAGGCGCTGATTACCGGCGAGTCCTTGGGGCAGGTGGCCAGTCAAACCATGATGGCCCTGGGCGTGACGGAGGATGTGACCTCCATGCCTGTCCTGCGGCCCCTGATTGGCATGGACAAGGTGGAGATCATTCACACTGCCCAGAGGATTGGCACCTATGACACCTCTATCCTTCCCTATGAGGACTGCTGCACTGTCTTCACGCCCCGCCACCCCGCTACCCGGCCCGGCATCGAGGAGGTCCGCCGGGCAGAGGCCGTCCTGGATGTGGAGGCCCTGACAGCGAAATCCCTGGAGGGAGAATCGTGGATTTGGGTAAAGCCGTGAACAGCTATGCGGAGGAATCGACATGACTTACTGTGAGGCGTGGATGCAGGCAGAGCTTCAGTGGACGGAGCCTTTTCAGAAGCTGCGCCTGCGTCTGTGGAGAAAGATGCTGCTGAAGGTTTTGGGCGTGTTTCTGCTGGGAGCGGCGGCAGTCTTTGGGGCGATGTGTCCGGCAGGTCTTTCGGACGCCCTGGGCTGGAGCCTTCTGTTTCTGCTTCTGGGACTGCTGGTCACGGGACTGCTGACCGCGTTCATGCCCAGTCAGGCGGGACGGAGATTTTTTGTGAAGCGTCTGCGGAAGAGCATCCGCCATCTTTCAGCCAAGCAGCAGGAGGAGCTGGGACGGGACCTTTTGGGGGCCATGGGCGACTCCCGGCGGACGTTTTCCTTTACCGACGACAGTTACGGACAAAACCACGCGCCCTGCCGGTTCTTGATGGGGCGGCGCTGGGTGTTTTTGACCAATGGCTGGGACTACACCCCTATGGTCGTATCCCTGAAAGGTGTCGCCAGCTTCCGTGCGAAAGATGACGCTGTGGCAGTTGGCGGGAATGTCATCCGCTACAACAGTATTTTCTTTGAGGGGACCAGCGGCGTTCTGCGTTTTCACGATATGCGGCATCGGGACCGCGCCTTGGCGATGCTCCTGACACAAAAGGCCTCTTACGCTTAAAAAGCCCCTGGAATTTCCAGACCAGGCAAATCTATAAAGAAGGTGAAACTGCCATGTCCCACACCGCCGAACTGATTGCTGTAGGAACAGAACTGCTTTTAGGCAACATTGCCAACACCAATGCCCAAACGATTTCCCAGAGCCTGTCTGCCCTGGGGATCAACGTCTTTTGGCATACCGTCGTCGGCGACAACCCGGACCGTCTTCGGGAGGTATTGAACATCGCCCGCCGCCGTGCCGACATCATTATCACCACCGGGGGCCTGGGTCCTACTTACGACGACCTCACCAAGCAGACCATCAGCGCCGCTTTTGGAAAGCCCCTGGTGCTTCACCCGGAGATTGTGGAGGATATCCGGAGATTTTACGAGTCTGCGCTGCATGTTCCTATGCCCGGGAACAACGTGCGGCAGGCGGAGTTTCCCGAGGGCTGCACCATCTTCGATAATCCCGCGGGCACCGCGCCCGGCTGTGCGTTTGAGGCGGACGGCGTTCATGTCCTGATGCTTCCCGGCCCGCCCAACGAGATGGAGCCCATGCTGCGCCGCCATGTGGAGCCGTACCTCCGGAGGCTTTCCCAGGAAGTGATTGTCTCCCATGATATCATGACCTTCGGCATGGGGGAAAGCTCTGTGGAGGAACTGCTCCGGGAGCGGATGGAGCATATGGAGAATCCCACCCTTGCCACCTATGCCAAGCCCAGCGAGGTCCGCCTCCGGGCCACGGCGAAGGCCCCGACCATGGCGAAAGCTGAGGCTATGCTCTCCCCGGTGGTGAAGGAGGTGACAAACCTTCTGGGAGATATCGTTTACGGCGTGGATGTGTCTGGCCTGCCGGAAGCGTGTATGCAGATGCTGAAAGCCAAAAAGCTGACCTTTGCCGCGGCGGAAAGCTGCACCGGCGGGATGGTGGCGGAACGGATCACTGCTCTGCCGGGGGCCTCCCAGGTGTACCGGGGCGGCGTGGTGAGCTATTGGACCAGCGTGAAAGGGGCGGTTTTAGGGGTCCCCAATGAAATACTGGATACCTTCGGCGCAGTGTCCGAGGAGTGCGCAAGGGCTATGGCGGAACGGGTCCGGGTCATTACCGGCGCGGACCTGGGGGTTTCCGTCACCGGTGTGGCTGGCCCGGACCCGGATGAGCGGGGAGTACCGGTGGGCATCGTTTACATCGGTTTGTCTGCGGCGGATGGGACCTTCTGCCGGAAGATGGACTCCGGACGCCGCCGCCGGGACCGTATCCAGGGGTTGGCCGCGAATCATGCCTTTGACATCATCCGGCGTTATCTGTCCGGCCTGCCTATCTGAGAGCAGAACGCTGCGCGGGGCCTTTCTGCGGGCCGGTTTGTCGGATTCTCTAGTTCTTTCCAGAAAAATACAGTTTTTTCCACTAGTTGCTTTGGGGGAAAGTTTGTGATATACTGGAAGAACGGCAAGCATAACATGAATTTGTATCAGAGAAGAGAGGTTGTGAAGCCATGCGCAACAGCATCAAGAAGATGGTCGGACTACGAGTGATTGCAGCGGTTGCTTCCGTGCTTTTGTTCAGCGTTATGATGACGGTGAATATTTTGAGCATTGAAAGCTCGCAGAAGGCCAACGTACAGGCAAATGCCCTGCTGGACCGGGCGCAGACAGCAGAAGCGGCGCACTACCGTTGGGCCAGCGGACTCAGCAACGCCCTTTATGCGGGCACGGAGTTTACCGGAAGCAAAGACCCCACCACCTGTGTCCTGGGTCAGTGGCTCTATGGGGAGGCAGGCACCAGCGACGCGGAGATCCTGGCGCTGCGGGCGGAGCTGGAACCGCTGCATAAGGAGCTGCATGAGTCGGCCACCTATGTACTGGACCTGCTGGGCACAAACCCCGCCCGGGCACAGAATTACTATCAGGATACCATACAGGCTAATCTGACGACCTTAGTGGGCAAGCTGGACCAGATTATCGAGATCAGCAGCGGGGTCCAGGAGGACTGCCGGGTACATATGAAGAACACCATCGTTATGATGCACACTACTTCCATTATCGGCCTGAGCTTGGCCCTGATTTGCCTGATCAGCCTGGTACTCTATGTGATGAAGCATGTGATCAAGCCCATTATCCGCATCACAGAAAATACCCGCCCCATTCAGGAAGGACACCTGGAGCTGAATCTGGAATACCACTCCAACAATGAGCTGGGAGAACTGGCCCAGACCCTGGAAAGCTCCATGCGGCAGATCAACAGCTATGTGGAGGATATCAACCGGATCATGGGGGAGCTGTCCAACGGCAACTTCAACGTTCAGACCTCTATGGCGTTCATTGGAGACTTCCGGTCGATTGAGGAATCCATTGCCGCCTTTACCACCAACATCTCTACAGCCTTTAACCGCATCAACCAGGCGGAACACATTGTTTCCGGCCATGCGGAACAGCTCTCCAGCGGGGCGCAGGCTTTGGCGCAGGGAGCTACTGAGCAGGCCAGCGCGGTCCAGGAGCTGTATGCCACTCTGGATGACCTTTCTAAGAGCGCGGCCAGCAATGTAGCCTCGGCGAATGCGGCGCAGGAAAACGCCCGCCTTACTGGGGAGCAGGTCACGGTGAGCAGCCGCCAGATGGAGGAAATGGTTATCGCCATGACCAACATCACCAAAGCATCCCAGCAGATCAGCAAGATTATTGCCACCATTGAGGACATTGCTTTCCAGACCAATATCCTGGCGCTGAATGCCGCTGTGGAAGCCGCCCGGGCTGGTACTGCCGGTAAGGGCTTTGCAGTCGTAGCGGACGAGGTGCGGAGCCTGTCCGTCCGGTCTGATGAAGCTGCGAAGGCCACCAAAGGCCTGATTGAGAACTCTGTCCAGGCTACAGAACATGGCAGCCACATCGTGGATGAGGTTTCCGAGTCGCTGAAGAAGACGCTGGAGCTGGTGATGCAGTCTAACAATGCCATTGGTGTGATTGCAGGGGCCATCCAGGGCGAAGCGGAGTCCATTGCGCAGGTGACTGAGGGCCTGGGCCAGATTTCCGCCGTGGTGCAGACCAACTCCGCCAGCAGCGAGGAATCGGCGGCGGTCAGCGCGGAACTCTTTGAGCAGGTTCAGATTCTCCGGGACCAGACGAGGAAATTCCGGCTCAAGAATGGCGG
>CAOJHG010000168.1 GCA_948435975.1 uncultured Oscillibacter sp.
TTTATCTGGCCCATGTTCAGCCCCAGGACGACCTGGAGTACACCAGCGCCCCCTTTGTTTCAGAAGAATATCCTGCTAATTCGAGAACCGCCAATTTTGCGGGTCTTACGGATGAAGAACCTACCCGCAGGGCGGTACCGGCCTCGCAAGAACCGCAAAGAAGGCCGTTCAAGAACCGTCAATCCTGCGGTTCCAGAACGGCGGAATCTGCGGTTGCAGAACCGTCAAATCTGCGGCCAAGTTATAAAGAAAAGAAAAAGAAAGAAGAGAGTCATATTTACGTCAGTCCGTCCGCAGGCCCCGCGAGCGCGGACAAACAGACAGACGATGAACAAGAGCTTCAGGAGATTTTGGACGCTTGTGAGCTGGATATCTTTGAGCCGGAAGTCGCCAGGGTGTTTGAAAACGCCATTGAGCGGCTTTTTTATTCGGACAGCTTCCGGATCGGCAACGCCACCCTGCCCCGGAGCCGCGTCCGCTCCCGCCTGCACATGTTGGACTGGATGATCCTGGACGCCGCGAAGGACAAACTCCGTTCCAACCTGGGGCGGCAGGTGAAGAACTCCACGGCCTACACCATGACCACGATTTTCAACTGCATCGCAGAGAGTGAGAGCGACTTGCTGGTGGACCCGTATCTCAACAGCCTGGGCGCTCTGTCAGGCGGACTCCGCCCGCCGGGAGGGGGGTGATAACTGTGCTTTTGTCTGTTCAGCAGAAATACATCCTGGACATTCTCCGAAAGCTGGGCTGTGTTCGCCGCCGGCAGCTTGACGCGCTGGTACGGGAGAAATTCCGTCCGGACCTGGAAATTTCCGAGGCCCGCATGGACGCCATGCTGCGCCAGCTCCGGGCAGGAACCGGCGATGTTCGCACAGACAGCGAATTTGTTTGGATATCCCGCTCACAACCTGACGCTCTCCGCCTGGAGGCGGTTGATGTGATGCTGGAGCTTGCCGAAGAAAAGCCAGAGGATTTTACAGTACGGGTGGAACAGCCCGAGCTGCTGCGTTTTTCCTGGGGGAAATCTCTCCGCCTGTTCACGGTAGCGGAGCTGTCTGTTCCCATCCATTCTGCGGTAGAGATCCTGGCCCATCGAAAGCGCGTCGTCTGGATTTCCACCAGCGGCATTGCGCCGGAGGGCCTGACCCTGCCGCCCAAGCATTTCTTTGCCGCCCGATTGGAGGACGGTTCCCATCGGTTTTATGGCTCCAACGGGCCATGAAATATAAAATTCATCACAGGAGGTACATAAAATGGCAAGAAAGAAAGCTGTCCCCGTCGAGGAACAGGAACCCAACATGGAGGGCTATGGCCTGCCGGAAACCGAAATGCCGGATGGAACGTATGAGTTCCCGGAGGGCCTGCCCGAACACACCGAGGGCATGGAATCCCCGTCCGCCGACGGCATGAACACACCGCCGGAGGGCCTTGAGAGCGAGGAGAAGGACGTGCCGCCCGGTGATCTGTCTGATACCCCTCCGGAGGATACTGGCGAACCCGCTACGGATTTTCCGGAGGCCATGGAGTCTGCGGAACCTGCTTCCGAGGACATGGCTGACCCTCCGGAGAATACGGCTGAAGATTCTGCGGAGAGCATCCCCGAAGAAACCGCCGGCGTTATCGCTCCTGCCCCCGCTCGACCGAGAAGCGACCGTCAGAGTTTCTTTGACCTGGACTTCAACGAACTGGACCGGGACCTGACCGCAGAGGAGCGGCAGGAATGGAACTCCATCTACGCATCCTACCGGGGCCGCAGCGCCCTGACCGGAACCATCATCGGCGTGGACCCCCATTCCATCAATATCCGCAGCCGCGAGACGGGCCAGATGGAGCGGCAGACTATGTACTGCGCCATCGTGATTCCCTACCGGGTGCGGGTGGTGATTCCTGCCGCGGAGATGTGGGAGGCGGGCCATGAGCGTCCGGACTTCGTGCTTCAGAACATGGTGGGCGCGTCTATCGACTTCATCATCACCAAGGTAGACCGGGAGAGCGGCTTTGCAATCGGCTCCCGGCGTCTGGCGGCCCGCTCCCAGCGGTATTTCTTCGCCCACAGGCCCGCTCTTCGCAGGGAGGGCGCCCGGCTGAAATGCCGGATTCTCTCCGTAGGCCCCCGGCGGTGTTTGGTGGAGTGCTACGGCCACGACTTGAACATGACCCAAAGAGACCTGCGTTACACCGCCATTCCGGACCTGAGAAATGAGTACCATCCCGGTCAGGAGCTGGACTGCGTGGTGAAGAGCTATGACCCGGAGAAGGAGGCCCTCCGTATTTCTGTCAAGGAAACGGAGTCCAACCCCTTTGAGGGCGCGGAGCTTCGCCACCCGGCAGGCAGCCGGAGGCAGGCGGTGATCGCCGGAAAGTACGGCGGCGGAGTGTTCTGCAACCTGCCCGATGGCACCGTCTGTATGTGCAATTACTCCTACCAGCACGAGGATTCCGATTTCCTGGTGGGAGATACGGTAATCCTGGTGGTCCAGCGGCACGAACGGGACAAGCGGCAGATGTACGGGAAAATCCTGAGCAAGTGGTGACAACAAGGCCCCACGCTGTCAGCGTGGGGCCTTTTATAGAAACCATAAAGGGGTTATTATTGAATTTCTTGTTCCAGATCTTCAAATATGGGTGCGTTATAGAAATCTCGTATGGATATCTCCAACCCATCGCATAGCTTTTTCACTGTAATAGCGGAAACATCCTTCCGATTTTCATCCATCATACTGTAAACGGTAGATGGCGTGACACCGGATAGGTTGGCCAATTCATTGTACGTGATGGCCCGCTCTTGGCATAATTGTTGAAACCGCTTCACGATTGCTTCCTTCATCCGCATAATAGTCCTCCCCATAAACGAGAATAGATTATTATGCGCATCAGCGTATACGCACTTGCGTAATCCAGAAAATTTTGTTATACTACAAATATACGCACGTGCGTAATGCTGGAGAGTGGTAAAGTGATGAAACAGATAGACTGCGCCTTCACAGGCTACCGCCCGCACAGGTTTCCCTGGAAGAACAACGAAGCAGACCCACGCTGCGAGGCGCTGAAAGAAGTTCTGGCTGAGCAGATTTCGGCACTGGCTGAAGCCGGAATAACGGGGTACTTCACCGGGGGCGCGGAGGGTGTGGACTGCTGGGCGGCAGAGATCGTCCTGTCCCTGCGCGAAAAAAATCCCGCACTGAATCTCCACTGTATCCTGCCCTACGAAGGCCAGGCGGACCAGTGGACGGATTCGGCGCGGGAACGTTATCGCTCGATTCTGAAACAGGCGGATTCTGTGACCTATGTGAGCCGTGAATACTACGATGGATGCCTGTTGGACCGGAACCGACGGCTTGTAGAGTCCGCCGGCCTGCTGCTGGCTGTGTTCGACGGGATACGACGCAGTGGTACCGGCTCAACCATAAGCTATGCCCGGAAGCTGGGGCGGAAGATCATCGTGATCGACCCGCTTACCCGCTCTGTGACCCATGAGGGCAGCTGGACATGAAAAGATTTTTATTAGCCCTCTCCGTATTGCTGACCATCTCTCTGTCAGGATGCGGGCATCATCAAGCTGCCGCCAGCAGCGAGGAAACAATTTATCACTCTGATACTTCGGCCGGGGATTGCCTCTTATGCGGAGAGGGCACAGAAGCGTCTTATTGGGGGCAGGAAAACGTTGCTCTGATCAGCCTCAATACATTTGAAATTAAACCAATAGAAATCAACCGTTACGACAGGCTGAACGGGCAGTTGATTGAAGAATATGCTGGAGTTATATCCTTTGGCGGAGGCGGGAGCCAGTATGGCGGCTTTTCCGCAGCCATGCTGTTGGAATATGATAGAGGGTATGCCACAGGTTCCCTGCACTTTTATGATGATGAGGTCCTGGATGCAGACAGAGCGGTCTCCTTTTTGTGCGCGGACTGCATGAACAGAATTTTACCAAAGAATCTGGAACGCTGCTTTGGGGTTGGAGTGATTCATCTAGCTACGAAGGAGCTCCGTATGTTTGAGAAAAACGGCGGTGGTTTTGGCCTTGGAGATTTTCACATTGACTATCATGTAGAGGGAGAGAAATGCGATTCACTTTGGTTGGATATTTTGATTTTTTATTGTCCTGTGCGATATGGAAATGAGCCTTGACATTGTATAGGTGGAAGATTTCCACCTATACAGCGCCTTTTCCGGATGATAGAATATACCCGTATTCTAGGGCGGAGTAAGTTAGGGCGGAGTAAGTTAGGGCGGAACGGCGAAAAGCAGGGGCGAAGTGCGCCCTGGCCGCACCAATACGACCTGGAATTAAAAATAAGGACAAGAAAGACCGTAATTGCCTGTATAGGCGGTTACGGCCTTTTTTTGTCCAAAGGACGAAAGGAGAAGAAGCATGAATGCCGCAAAGTAAACTGATCGAGCTGACCTACTACGATCCCAAGTCCGGCGTGCGGCTCACCGCCTACGCGGACACCATCATCATGGACAGCAACGCAAAGGGCAAAGTCATCAGCGCCATACGTTTCGGCGGATACCCGGAAATGGTCCGGGGGCTGGCGGACGCCATCTACGGCGGAGCCACTGTCGACGCGGTTCATAACGGCGCCACGATTACCCTGCAAAGCCGGCTCAAGAGCTACCAGCGCCAGATGTCCCACGACGGCCTGTATGCCATTGCCACCCTCATGTCCGGCGACGACATACAGACGGCGGATGCCCCGGAAGAACCCGGGGAAGAACCAGCGGAAGAGCGAGCTGCGGATAAAGCAGCAGATACACCCCAGCCCCGCAAGTGCTACATCTTCTGCCCTGCCGGAGACCGGAACCGTCTTTTTGAAGAGCTGGACCGCAAAACCGCCGCGCCATTGATTCCAGAGTTTCAGGACTGTGTATTAGACGCCCTGATCGACCGGGGCGACCTGCGCCCGCTTGAGGTGGTTTCGATCAAGGAACGCCTGGACGCCTGGGTGCTGGACCTGCTGCCAGAGGACAAGAACGTGGTGGATATCCTGGAACGGGGCCTGGAAAACGGCAGTATTGCTATTCCCGGCGGAGACCCGAACCAGCCGGACGGCTTTGAGGATGTGGAGAACGTCACCGGATACCTCAACGCCTTCGGCGTTACCGTGGCTGACCGTATCCGCAGTCAGTTTCAGCCGCTCTTTGACCCGGCGTCGGAACCGCTGTCAGAGGAAGTGCTGGCCGTCAACGACTACATCCAGGCAAAGGCCGGATATTCCCTCTACGACGCCCAACTCGCTGTGGCGGAATCTGTCAAGCGCCAGCTGGACCGCAAAAGCGCCGCGCTGATTATCGCGGAATGCGGTTCCGGCAAGACGAAGATTGGTTCCACCGCTTTGGGTGCGCTGCACGGCCTGTGGGCTTCCCAGCACCGGAAGGGCGCAGGAAAAATCTTCGGCGTGGTGATGTCCCCCTCCCATGTCACTCAGAAGTGGGTGCGGGAGATTGGCGAAACCCTGCCGGACACCTATGCCATGGTGGTGCGGAGTATCACGGACCTGAACCGGCTGTACGCCATGTACGAGGCCGGGGATAAGAGCGTCTACGCGGTCATCAGCAAGGAGAAGGCCCGGGACGGCTATATGCGCTATCCCGCCGTCACTTGGAA
>CAOJHG010000169.1 GCA_948435975.1 uncultured Oscillibacter sp.
ATAAAAGCGGGAAATGAGCGTTTTGAGCTGTTTGCCGTCAGCGAGATTTCTCTATCATCCCCAATCCGCTTTCGTGTTTCCAATGTATAAAGCCAGGATTCAATTGGATGCTCTGCCTTCTTGAACAGGCCAAATACTCAAATTGTACGGAACACGAAAAGCCCATATAGTCCATGTCCGCCCTCCTTTCTTGACGGATAACCATCTATTGGAATTATAAACGGCTGTTTCTTTGCTGTCAATATACGGTCAGGACTTCCTATTATATAATAATGCTTTGTGTGCTGTCGTATTAACAATAGAAGACCAGCAAAACGCCTGAATAAAAGTGGATTTGACATTTTTCGTCAAATCTGGTATGCTGGGAACAGATTATTTTGCGGGTCTGGCGAAAGGGGGATTTCCAGTGAAAGAAGAGAAGGTGCGGCCATTCAAGACGGTGAAATACCTGCTGCTGGGTATTTTGCTGTGCATCGCAGTAGGGGCGGCGGGCTTCCTGGCGGGACGGAAGGCCATGCGGGAGGAGCCAGCGCCGGAAATTTCCGCCGTGGTGCTGGAAAACCGCCTGTCTGAAGTCAGTGAGCTGGCCAGTATGCGCTATCACTACACGAACATGGCCCAGTTTGAGAGCCGCGACAGCTTTTATGGCGTGACCATCCCCTTTACCACGAAGCGCTTTATCCTGACCTATGATGGGGTTATTAAAGCCGGCGTGGACTTGAGCCGGACAGAGCTGGATATCTCTGGGATGGAGGTGACAGTAACACTTCCCGAGGCGGAAATCCTGTCCCATGAGCTGGACGAGAACAGTGTAGAGGTCTTCGATGAAAAGACCAGTATCTTCAATCCCTTCACCATAGAGGATTTTACCGCGTTTCAGGCGGAACAGAAAGCCGTCGTGGAGGAAAAAGCCGTTCAAGGCGGCCTGTTGGAAGAGGCGGGGGAAAGCGCCCGGAATACAGTCCGGATGCTGCTGGAGCCCTTGCTGCCAGAGGGAGCCGTCCTCACGGTACAATGAGGATTCCTGGTGTTCTGTGGTACGTTTCGGCAAAATTCGAACAATTTATGAATATTTGTAATTTTTTGTTACTTTTTTGCCTGCCTGTCTTTACAAGGCGGGCAAAATTCTTTATAATAGCAACGCGCAAGTGGAGACGGCCGTACACAAAGGCGGCCTTTGCTGGCGGCACGACACGACAGGTCCCGCCATTGCATATTCTGGAGGTTCTGATGAAAAATTTGAAGAAGCGGCTGGCACTGATGCTGGCAGCGCTGTGCTTATTCCTGCTGTCTGGATGCGCCGGGGCAGAAGAAGGGTTGTCCCTCTCTGTATCCGTGGGAGATACGCCGTCGTCACTGGACCCTATTTACGCCGAAGAAGCAGGGGACCAGACTATCCTGACCCACCTGTACGAAAACTTGATGCGGGTGACTGTAGACGCCTCCGGCCAGACCTCCGTTGTGAACGGCATGGCCAAGAGCGTGGTGCAGGAGGAAGAGACGGTAGAGGGCGGTATTGAGGTGACGTACACATTCCGCCTCCGAAGCGCCCGGTGGTCTGATGGGCAGGCGGTCAAGGCCGGGGATTTCGTGTATGCCTGGCAGCGCCTCGCGGACCCGGACAGCAATTCCCCCTATGCTGGCCTGCTGTCTGTGGTCAAGGGGTATCAGGAGGCCCGGGCTGCGAAGGACATGAGCCTCCTACAGGTCAGCGCGAAAAATGACACGACCTTGGTGGTGGTGCTGGACGGGCGGCACGACTGGTTTCTGAACGAGGTATGCACCGCCCCCGCCGCCATGCCCTTACGGCAGGACATCGTTCAAAAGCTGAAGCTGGCGACGGGGAATTGGTGGTCCGCCCCAACGCTGCTGGTGACAAACGGGCCTTACTGCGCGGCGGAGTACGAGGACGGAGAATATATCCGGCTGGAGAAGAACGAGCGCTACTACAGCAGTCAATCCGGCCCCTATGATATCACGTTCCATTTCGCGGACCCGGAGGAGGCGGAATCCCTTTACGCATCCCGGACCATCGACGCCGCGGGACCGCTGCCGGAATCCCGCTTGGAGGAATTGACCACCGAAGAAAACTGGACCGCGCTGCCGGAGCTGAAAACCTATACAGTGGTGTTCAACTGTATGGAGGAGCCTTTTGCGAATGCGTCTCTGCGGGAGGCGATGAGCCTTGCCATTGACCGCAATGCCTTGGCACAGGCAGCGGGGGTGTCGTCACGGGCGGCGGAAGGCGTGGTGCCCCCCGGCGTGCCGGAGAATGAAGAGGGAGACTTCCGCACCGTAGGCGGGCCGCTCCTGGACAACGACCCGGCGCTCTATGCGGAGAACTGCCGGCAAGCCCGTGAGATCCTGATTGAAGGCGGCTACGACAGCGGCGCGGATGTGGGCGAGCTGGAATTCCTGTATCTGGAAGAGGGGAACGGCGGAGAGGCGGCAAAGCTCCTGTGCCGGCAGTGGCAGGAGGTTTTGCAGATTCAGGTAACGCCCCGGGGAGTGACCGAACGGGAGCTGATGGGCGAGCTGCGAAGCGGAAACTATACTGTAGCGGGTATGCGGCTGGCCTCGGCGGTGAACGACGCGGAATGCTTCCTGGCGGACTGGACCTCCAAAAGCTATAACAACGTGGCCGGATATGAGAGCATCGCTTACGACACCCTCATGAGCATTATCGCCAGCGCCGCAGATGGTACTGCCCGGATGGGGTGCCTCCATGATGCGGAAGAGCTGCTTTTGATGGAGCATGTCCTGGCCCCTATGTACACTAAGGGCGTCGTTTGGGAAATGCGGGAAACCTTGGCGGGCGCATTTCGGGACCCAAGAGGCTGGTTTTCCTTCTCCGGCGTGTATACCCGGACGGCGTGAGGCGGACAGCTTATCTGAAGCGCAGAGAAAAGGGCTTATCCGGCAGAGTGTTGGATAAGCCCTTTTTCCATGTAGAGATGAGATTAGACGAAGTTGCACACGCGGGCAATGGACATTTCCGTATAGCCCAGGGACTCGGCCTTAGTCTGCTTTCCGCAGGCGACCTCCTGGACCAGCTTCAGGAGCTCGCTGCCCAGCTCGTCCAGGCTCTTGGTCCCATAGATGTAGGGAGAGGCATCCACGTCGATGTTGTCCACCATATTGGCGTAGGTGATGCGGTTGCCGGTGATCTTGATGACGGGGGCCAGGGGATTGCCGGTGGGAGTGCCCCGGCCGGTGGAGAAGACGATCACCTGTGCGCCGCCCGCTACCATGGCGGAGACCGAGGAGGTGTCATGACCCGGAGTGTCCATGATGACCAGGCCCTGCTTGGCTTCCACCTGCTTGGCGTAGTCATAAACGGCGTTGATGGGGGAATGGCCGCCCTTGTGGATGCAGCCCAGGGATTTCTCCTCCAGGCAGGTCAGGCCGCCCGCTTTATTGCCGGGGGAGGGATTGCCACGCCGGACCTCCTCGCCCACTAGCTGGAGCGCCTTCTCGTAACGGTGGACGATCTCGAAAATACGGTCCCGAATCTCCGGCGTAGCGGCGCGGCGGGCCAGGATGTGTTCCGCGCCGATGAATTCCGTGGTTTCAGAGAGGATGGAGGTGCCGCCCTCGGCCACCAGAAGGTCACTGAGCTTGCCGATGAGGGGATTTGCCGCCAGGCCGCTGGTGGGGTCGGAGCCGCCGCATTCTGTGCCGAGAATCAGCTCGGACATGGGGAATTCCTCTTTCTGGAGCAGGGCAGCTTCGCTGACCATTTCCTTCGCGTAGCGGACGCCGGTTTCCACGGCCTTCAGGGTGCCGCCCACCTCTTGGATGATGACTTGCTTGAGGGGCTTGTTGGTGCGCTCCTGGATGGCTTTGACTACCAGGTCCATCTGGCAGTTCTCGCAGCCCAGGGAGACGACGACGGTGCCATATACGTTGGGGTTGGCCGCATAGCCCGCCATGACGTCCATAGTGAGCTGCTGGTCGGAAGCCACCTGTGCACAGCCCTGCTGGTTGTTGAAGGTGACGGCGCCCACTACCTGCTGGGCGATGATGCGGGTGGTGTCGGAAGCGCAGACGCTGGCAGGGAGAATCAGGACCTTGTTGCGGATGCCAACCCGGCCGTCGGGACGCTTATAACCGTAAAAATTCATCGTTATTTCCTCCTTCGCTCACACCTTGTCTTCCAGGTGCTCCCGGTGCTCTTCCAGATTGTGGCAGTGGACGTGCTGGCCCTGCTTGATGTCGCAGGCGGCAAGGCCGATGTGCTCGCCGTACTTGCTGATGGGTGCGCCCTTGGGGATGTCGCAGGCGGCGATCTTGTGGTAAATGGTAACGTCCTCCAGGGCGGTCAGGGCCTTTTCCTCGCCGTTGCAGGTGTAGGTCACGGTGTCGCCCTTGGAAATGGGCTCGATGGCGACAACTACATTGTCTTGGGGTTCGACGATCATCGCGTTCAGCATATTTGGAATCTCCTTTTCTCAAGATTGGCTGATCGGGCGGGACGTGGAGGGCCTCGCCTTTGTGCGCTTCTCCTTAGAGAATCTAGGAATACTTTATCCGCTTTTGGCGCTTTTGTCAAGGGGGGAGAATCTATGCGGCGGTCTTTGCGTGAGCGGCAAAAACTGCTTCAAATGGGCCGGCTCAAAAAAAGAGCATCCCCTCAGCGCACACACGCCGGGGGATGCTGCTTGTTAAGAACCGGTTACTCAGCGAAGATGGCGACATCTTCCATAGCGGCGCGCATGAAGATGGCGGTGTCACAGGAGTAGCCCACGAACTTCACGCCCAAATCCCGCAGCTTCCGGGCGGTCTGGGGATTGTCGGAGAAGCAGCCGACCTTCACGCCCTTGGCCCCGGCCTTCTGCACAATCTCTTGGATATATTCCATGACCCGGGGATGCTCGATCTGACCAATGAGGCCCAGGGAGCTGGAGAGGTCATAGGGTCCCACGAAAAGCATGTCGATGCCGGGGACCTCCAGGATCTCATCCAGGTTGTCGAAGGCCTTCTTGCCCTCGGCCTGGAGAATGACGACGGTATCCTGAGCCTGGGAGAAGTAGTCGCTGCCAGGGATTGCGCCGTAGCCCGCGGAACGGACGAAACGGCAGGTGCCGCGGGTGCCCAGGGGGGAGAACTTCGCGGCGGAAACAGCGGCCCTGGCCTGTTCGGCGGTGTCGATCTGGGGAATCAGCACACCGCCCGCGCCCACGTCCAGCGCACGGTCAATCCAAATGTCGGTGCCCCGGGGGACGCGGACCAGGGGGAAGACGTTGGCCACATTGGCGGCGCGGATGAGGTTCTGGAGATTCTGGAAGGAGCCGGGACCATGCTCCATATCCAGAAGGACGAAGTCATAGCCTGCGTAGCCGGCGGCTTCCACAAAGGCCGCGTCTCCAGTAATCATGAAGGGACCGAAGACGCCCTTGGGAGTTTCCAGCTTGGCGCGGAAAGCCTTGACACTTTCCATAGAGGGCATGGCGATTTCTTTTTTCATGCGTGTTTCTCCTTTCGCTTTTGGGAAGTGTTTTCTTTGGGGATAACCACGAATAACCATCTGAAAAAGCATATGCCGCGCTTTTCCAAATGCGTCAAGTCTATTATAACAGCCC
>CAOJHG010000170.1 GCA_948435975.1 uncultured Oscillibacter sp.
GACCTCCAGCGCCAGTTTTCCGGCGGCTTCCGCTTCCGCTTCCGTCAGAGGAGCCGGGCAGGTCTCTTGTGCGCCGCCCCGCTGGTATTTGGCCTCGTAGTCGAATTCCTTTCCGGCGGGCACGGTCTCCACCGCAGGAAGGGTCCGGTCGCCCAGCACCGCCACCGTCAGTTCCCGGCCATACAGCCGCTCTTCGCAGATGATCTCCCCGCCAAAATCCAGCACCTTCCCCAAGGCCTCTTCCAGCGCCTCTCTTGTCTCCGGCAGAAACACGCCCAGGGACGAGCCTCCGGCGGCTGTCTTAATCACACAGGGCAAAGGAAGCTCCCGCGCCAGCTCCGGAACCTCTTCTAAGGTATAACGCAGGGTCCTCCATTTGGCATTGGGAATCCCGCAGGCATCCATGATCCGCTTGCTGACCGCCTTATCCATAGCAACGCCGGAGGCCAGGTAGCCCGACCCGGTGTAGGGCACGCCCAGCAGATCCAACGCGGCCTGCACCCGGCCATCCTCGCCGTCCTGCCCGTGGAGGCCCAGGAACACGATGTCCGCCAACTGGCACAGCTCCAGCACGTTAGGCCCGAACACCCGCCGGCTCTGGTCCTTCCGGCTCTTCCGGACGGCCTCCAAGTCCGGGGCTTTCGTCTCAATCTTCGCCTCGGGGCACAGACCGTCCGGCGCGTCAAAAAGGCTTTCCAAGTTCTCCGGGGCCTCCTCCAGACCCAGGAACAAATCCACCATGACCGCCTGATGGCCCCGTTCCCGCAGTGCCCGGCAAACGTTGCTCCCTGTCACCAGGGACACCGCCCGTTCTCTGGAAAGACCTCCAGCCAACACCACAATTTTCATAAAATCCGCTTCCCTTCGATCACGCCGTGAAAGCGCGCCTTTTTCTATAGTATATCGTTTTGAGAAGTACCTGAGAACCGCTTTCGGTCAGGCGGACGGCAAACAGCTCCTGGTACCTTCTTAGCACTTTCTTGACCATAACCGGCTATAGTTTAGCACAAACCGTTCCCGAATACAACCGGCAAAACGCTTTTTTCGCCATATATCCCCATTTCCCCCTATTTCTCCCTCTTTTCTCGGGAGAAAGTGACAAAAGACTTCTGCCTTTCCATAAAACAAGCCCGCCGGAATTTCTCCAGCGAGCCTGTCTTTCTGCGAAACTGTGCACATTTTCTTTCTATTTTGTGCCGTTGGGCGTCATCCCAGCCAACTGAAGAAGCCTCCGCTTTCCTGTCCGTCCAACAGCGTCCTGGCCGCAGAGAGCATTTGCGCCGCACCGGCACGGGTCACGGCCTGTTCCATGGAAGCGCTGCCGAAGCTGCCAGCGGAGAGCACGCTCACGGCCTCCATATTTGCCACTGCCTGAGCCGCCCAGGAAGGAACCGCCTCCCGGTCCGCATACCAGACCTCCAGGTTTACATCACCCAGGTCCAGAACGCGGTCCAGGATGGTAGCGGCCTCATTGAAGGTAACCGGCTGGTCTCCGCGGAACGCCACGCCCTCAGGAGTCATGCTGCCCTGGATGACGCCGTCCAGGACTCCGGCGGCGGCGTAGGCCTTGGCCCAAGTTGGGATAGCCTCGTCGTCACAGAAGCCGGTCATGGTGACTCCAGTAACTTCCCGGCCGGCTGTTTCCATAGCCATGGCTAAAAATTCGCTGCGGGAAACGGTTTTGTCCGGTTCAAAGTAGTATTGGCCGCCGATCATGCTTCCGGTGAAGATGCCCGCTTCTGCCAGGTGCTGGGCGGCGCTGGCGGCGGAATGATTCTCCATGTCGTTGTACTGAACGCCGGAGCGTGTTTTTTCTATGGTAATCGTTACCTTGGCCGGAAGAGAGGTGCGGCCCTGACTGTCCGTTGCGGTGTAGGTGAAGCTGTCATTACCGGAAACGCCCGGCTTTGGGGTGTAGGTGAAGGTATCGCCTTCGATTTCAACGGCGCCCTTTTTCGGCTCGGTTTCCACCGCAAAGGCAACTTCCTCTCCCTCCACGCCAGACGCGCTGAATTGGGCTCCGGCTGGAATGTCGCGGTAGGTGGTGATTTCCAATTCCTGGACAACGGGGGCGCCTTCCTCGGCTTCGGTCTTCTTGCTTCCGAAGAGAGCGGACGCGCTGCCCGTCATCAGGACAACCGCCAGTGTCAGTGCCGCGGCGCTCTTTATCACTTTGCGATTCATCATCGTTCCTCCTGTTATGAATTTTTACAGGAGTTAGTCTTTTCTTAATTTCCGGAAATTATACCTCTTTTTCCATTTCCAATACATATCGCCCCATTGTCCAAATGTACAGCCGCACCAGTTTTTGTCGTGTTCACACCCTATTATTTTTCTGTGTCAAGAACACTCCAATGATTGCAATAATAAGGATAACAGGCGCTGTCCGGACAAACAGCCATTCAAACATGTGAAAAGCTGCTCCAAAAGCGGCAGTTTCGGGGTCGCTGTAATTCCACCCCAGGTAAGGGCTGTTTAATGCTTTCAAGATCGCAAAAATTGCCGCTATGACCGCACATACTGACATAAACAGCCAATAAAGCATTCTTTGTCCCGCAGTCTTTCTTTGTGCAAGCTGCAAGTTTATAATCTCCAGCTTTTCAGAAATCACTTTTAAGCTGTCTGCCTCCGACTCAATAACAGTTTCGCCAAGCAAGATGCTCACAGGTGTTTCCAGCGCCTCTGACAAATACACCAGCATATCAGAATCAGGAACCGATAATCCTTGTTCCCATTTTGAGATTGTTTGTCTCACCACATTCAGCTTGACCGCAAGCTCTTCTTGTGAAAGTCCTTTTGATTTTCGGATTGCTTTTATATTTTCGTTTAACATTATGGACAACCTCCCTTCAGTTGTTCAGTCTATTGTACAAAAAACCGCCCATTGCTGCAAGCAACGCATATTAACATTTAAGGTTTATCGCCGTTGCTCCTGACATTTTGTCAAACTGCTGCGCCAAGGAATGCTGGCCCCCTTCTCCGCAGTCAGTATCGGATGCTGAAAGCGGTTTCGGTTCCGGAAAGAGGCAGGCCCTCAGCCTGAATGCCGGTGATATTGAACCAGGGGACCTCCTGCACAGCCCAACGGAATTCAGCGATACGGTCCGCCTCTTCCAAAGAGCTGGAGCTTTCTTCCTTCGCTGAAAACGGGATTGTCCTGGGAGACGCTTACCTGCTTCTTGACAAACAGGAAGCGCCAGTTTATAATAGCAGAATAGTTAGCTATCACTAACTTTTGCGCGTATTCGGGAAAGGCGGTAATAACCATGCGAAAGATAACCGTACAGGCAGACAGGATGATATGCGGGATGCGCCATGTTTGAGGCGGTGCTGAAGCAAGAACCCCAGCCTTCCGAAACGGTCTGCTGGATACCCGCCATGCCTGGTGTGGCGGTCTGCGATTTTGATGCGGCGTTTGCCGCAATGCACCATCCCCACCTGGAGCCTGGACATTATGAAACATTGTTCTGCCAGGGCGGGGCGCTCTATATCCATACAAAATCCGAGCAGGGCTGCTGCATCCAGAAAGGAGACGTCCTGCTGGTCTCTGATACTTCTCAGATAGAGACAATCTCCTTTTCCGGAGGCCGTTTTCGGGGAACAGTGGTCATCGTGAACGCCGCCAAAGCCACGGGCAGTCTGGCGCAGATTCGTTCCCTACTGGGAGGTATGGAACTGGAGGTACGCCAAGTGGGTCAACTGATGCGCGCCTGCGGGGGGTGCGCCTGTATCCACGGGGAGCTATGGAGTGAGGCGCTGTTCATTGCCCTGGCGGGACTCCAGGCAGAGGAACGAGGGCGGTATTGTACTCTCAAGGCGGTGGAACTGCTGTATCTGCTGTGCCGGGGCGGCTTCGACCTGTCCCGGACCTGGATGGAGCACTGTAACGACCGCTGTCAGATGGACCTGACCCGGCAGATAAACGACTACATCCAATCCCATCTGGCGGAGGACCTGACCATCAACAGTCTGTCCAAAAAATTCCATTGCTCGCCTACTGCTCTGAAGACTTCTTTCCGGCGGAGCTATGGCATCCCCATTCACCGCTGCATTGCCGTCTGCCGTCTCCGGCGCGGGGCGGAGCTGCTGGACACCACTGCGCTTCCCATTGCGCAGATTGCCTCCGAGGTGGGATATAACAGCGTCAGCCAATTCAGCGCGATGTTCCGGCGGCGTTACCAGATTTCTCCAGCGCAGTACCGGAGCCGGTCTGAAAAGTCTGAAACCGGCCATTTTTCTGTCTGATTTGGCATTTATTTTGGAGCCGAGAAATGATATAGTACCGGACAAGACCGCACGAAAGGGGAGCGTTTGCATGAAGCAGCACCGTTTTTGGGCCTGGGGCGCGGTATTCTGCATGGTCATGGTGATGATTACCGGCTACAAACACAAATAGGAGGAAGAGAAATGGATTGTCACGACTGCTATAAGGGACTGGCTGTATTCGCGGGCGGCGTTCTGTTTGGTTCCGCCGGACTGCGTCTGCTGTCCAGCAAGGATGCGAAAAAGGTTTATACACATGCTGCTGCGGCGGCGCTGCGGGTGAAGGACTGCGTGATGGAGACGGCAGCTTGTGTACAGGAGAACGCCGCGGATATCCTGGCCGCCGCAAAGGACGTGAATGAACAGCGGGCGGAAAAGGAGACTGTGGTAGAAGACATGTCCGCAGAACCGGAAGAGGCGTAACGCGCTCCTGCCGTACATATTTAAGGTGTGTTCTATTGAGGGGGGCTGCGGTGAGCGGCCTCCTTTTTGATTGAGAGGATGATACGATGAAATTTACGGTAAAGCATGAGAGCAGGGGCCGTATCCGGATTCAACTGGCTCAGCGGCGCATGACCTTGGAGCAGGCGGACCAGTTGGAAGCGGGGCTGCATTCCCTGCCCCAAGTGCTTCGAGCCGCCGTCCATGAGCGGACCTGCTGCGCAATTCTGGAATACCGGGGTTCCCGGGAAGCGCTTTTGACCCAGCTCAGCCGGTTCTCCTGTGCGGAAAAGACGTCCCTGCCCGCGCCGGGCGGCCGGTCCCTGAACCGGGCCTATGAGGAAAAGCTGGTTGGGCTGGCTGCGTTCAAGGGCGTCCAGCTCCTCTTTTTCCCCGCGCCCCTGCGAATCGCCTATACGGTGTGGCGGGCGGTTCCCTATGTGTTCCGGGGCCTGCGGAGCCTTTTGAAAGGGGAACTGCGGGTAGAGGTGCTGGATGGACTTTCCATCGGCATTTCCCTGCTTCGGCGGGACTTTGACACGGCGGCTTCGGTGATGTTTTTATTGCGGCTGGGGGAACTTTTAGAGGAGTGGACCCACAAGAAGTCGGTGGACGATTTGGCCAGGTGCATGTCCCTGAACATTGACCGGGTGTGGCTGAAAACACCGGAGGGTGATGTACTGGTCCCCCTGTCCCAGATTCAGCCGGGAGATTTGGTGCCGGTGCGCATGGGCGGGCTGGTGCCGCTGGACGGCGTGATTGAAGAAGGAGAGGTCATGGTCAATCAGGCATCCCTTACTGGAGAGTCCATTCCTGTTCCCAAGCGTCCGGGCATGACCGTTTATGCCGGGA
>CAOJHG010000171.1 GCA_948435975.1 uncultured Oscillibacter sp.
CCTCTCAGCCCGTTCAACATGCTCCCCAGATCTCTTTCTTTATGAAGTTACCTGTATTTTATCGCAGCGGCCAAAGATATTCAAGCTGATTTTTCTGCATCACGCAAGGTCAAAGCGCCCGCAAAAAAACAGCTCTATTTCCCCTCCCCTTCCATATACTCAACTATATAGGGGTGAGAATATGGGAAATCCAATTTTCTACGGCGCACTGCTGCTCACAGGGGCCAACCTGCTTCTGCGTCTGGCGGATACCGGTTTTCAGGTCTACCTGTCCGGCCAAATCGGTCCGGCGGGAATCGGCCTCCTGCATCTCATTTTCTCTGTGCGGGGACTGGCCTTCACACTGGGTCTCTTCGGCGTTCGCACTGCCGCCCTCTACCTCGCTGGGGAACGGCGGAATCTCCTGGCCGTCCGGCAGGGCTGCTTCCGCTATACGCTGCTGTTCTCCCTTCCGGCATCAGCGGGCTTGTGGGTCCTGGCGCCCCGCTTCGCCGAGAACTGGCACGGGGGGACCGCCGCTGTCTTCGCCCTCCGGGTATACGCCCTGTTCCTGCCCCTGAGCTGCCTCTGCGCAGTGCTGACGGCCTGCTTTACCGCCGCCGGACGCATCAAGACGCTAGTAGCCGTGGAGGTCTTGGAGCAGGCCTGTGCGATTTTTGTCACTGCGCTTCTGCTTCTGCGGCGGACAGCGGGAATATTGGCGGTGGTGCTGGGGAACTGCGCCGCTGTGTCGGCGGCTTTCTGTGCGCTCACCCTGCTTTTCCAGGCACCAGAACGCCTGACAGGACCGCCCCCCTACCGCCGCATTTTCTCCACAGCTCTCCCTTTGGGGGCGGCGGAATGCCTGCGGGCAGGGCTGAACACGGTGGAAAATCTGATTGTCCCACAGCGTCTGGCCCTCTGGCACGGGACCGCTGATGCAATTGCGGATTACGGCGTGGTCTGCGGCATGGTTTTCCCGGTGCTGATGTTCCCCGCCGCGATTCTGTTCTCTCTGGCGGATTTACTGGTTCCAGAACTGCCCCGCTGCGTCAAGGGCGGACGGCGGGTTCCCTATCTGGTCCGGCAGGGACTGCGAATTTCTCTGCTATTTGGGCTGGCGGCGGGAGGCTTGCTGTTTTCTGCCGCCGGTCCTTTGGGGGAAGTCCTGTACCGCCGTCCGGAAGTGGGGATTCAGCTCCGCTTCTATGCGCCTTTTGTGCCCATGCTGTACATGGACGCCATCGTTGACGCGATGTGCAAGGGCCTGGGCCAGCAGAGCGCCAACGCCCGCTACAATCTTCTGACCTCGCTGGCAGATGTGGCGCTATTGTGGGCGCTGCTGCCCCGGTTGGGACTGGGGGGATATTATATCAGCTTTGCGGTTTCCCATGCGCTGAATTTTGCGCTGAGCCTCCGCCGGCTGGCAAAGGTTTCCGGGGTGCATCCTTCTATGGGCCTGCCAATCCGGGCGGCGGCAGGAGTCATCGGCGCGGCGCTGGTGGCGTCCATGCTTCCCCAGTGGAGCACACTGGTGGGAGGCGCCGCATTTGCCGGGTACTACGGCCTGCTCTTGGCCTGCTTCTGGACCGTTCTCCGGGTAGTGAGCCGGGAAGATCTTTACTGGCTGCGCAGGCTGGCTTCCCCGCGCCCTTAACGCAAGCCGTCATTCCTCAGCAGCGTGCATACGCAGTCTTTCATAAAGAGGGAGTGTCCGCTGATACGGCTGGGCCTGGTATGTCACTGAAGAAATCTTCCGTCCTGATACGCCATACTTCGGATGGACGCCAAACAGGTCAATGTACCGTTCCAGGTCGTCTCGCTCTTTTGCCATAGCCTCCAGAATGCGAACCGCAGCCCGTGCGTCATCTACTGCCCGATGGCTGTTCACCGCCTCATCCCCCAACTGGTAAGCCTCAATGGCATGAAACAGCTTGTGGGGATAATCCCGCCGGTCCCGGTACACAGTCAGAACATCCAGAAACCTCGGCGGCCCCAGCACGGAAACCAATCCCCAGGGCCGCAGGAAATAATATAAAAAATTCAGGTCGAACTGCGCGTTGTATGCTGCCAGAAGCGGTCGCTCCGCCCCCTCCAACAGTTTGGAAAACTCCCGCGCCGCCTGGGATTCCTCCACGCCCTCCTCTGCAAGCTGCTTGTCTGTAATGCCTGTAAGCTCCACAATAAAGGGCGGCAGCGTCTTTCCCTCCGGCAGACGGATCAGGCGGTTCAGCTCACCGGTCTCCGTCCCCGCCTCCAGCACGACAGCCCCCAGTTCAATGATCCGGTCCCGGCCAAACTCGATGCCGGTGGTCTCCGTATCAAATACAACGATACGGTCAAAGTGTTTCCACAGCGACTCCATCAATCCGTCTCCGCTAACCAGCTATTTCCAGTGGCGTAGTCGATCTCCACGCCAGGCTGTACATTGTACACGAACACATTGAAGCACACGCCGTCCCCTGCATCCTCCACAGAATACGCCTCCATCTGCACGCCCCGGGCAACCAGCTCGCCGCCCTCAAACACCGGCGTTACCCGGTAAAGCACATGGTTATCCGTCCGGTCCACATAGTCATCCACCTCGTTCTCAAAGGGCAGCATTCCTGTAACATTGAGATACCGGGTTCCTGTAATCAGGTTCTGCCGGTTGGCGTTCTCCCCGGCCAGTTGATAACCGATCAAATGACAGCGGTTGTATAGGTATTTCCCCTCTACCACATCATATTTCACCGTCTGCCATCCAGTGGGCTTTACAGACCCAATATCCCCCCGTGCCTCTGTGGGCATAATATCATGGCAGATATTCGCATAGGCCACGCCGCAGCGGCCCAGGCTGTCCAGCTCACTGTAGGTCTCAAAGGGTTCCAGCGTCATATCGTCTTTGGTGAAGGACGGCTCGTTCCCGTTCAGCTCCACGTAGGGCGCGCCAGAATACTCCGGGATATCGTCCAGTGTGGCCGGGACCGCTTCCGGCTCCAGATACCACCGGGCCAGCACCGCCCCGATGCACAGGACCAGCATTGCCGCCATCTGCTTAGGCGTCAGCTTTTGTTTTCTCTTTCTTGCCATATCGCTCCTCCGTTTCCTGCGGCGAAATCCAACAAAATCGAACAAACCAAATATAACATTTTTCGGGAAGAATTGCAACCGGCCAGACAGAGAAAACTCAGGATAATTCCACCCCTCCGGGAGAGACTGACGAAAAGCGCGGGAATCACGCCCGTGAGAAAAGGCCCGCCGCAGGCCAGAACAGCGGCCCAGCCCCGTATCCTTGGGGCTGTTGTGGAGGTTTTTATTATGATGCAGCGTCTGCGCACCTGCTTAGTCCTGCTTCTGCCCTGTCTCTTTCTTGTGGGGATGCTCTGGATGCAGGGCCGTTCGCTCCCCGTCTCGTCCACCATCGCCCTGCCGGCGTCCGCCGACAACTGGGGCCTCTCCTTTCCCACGGAAGGACAGTCTCCGGTCGGCAATGCCACTGTAGAGGACCTGGCCCAATACGACGCCTATTTTCTGGGAGACACCGGTAAAAAAGTGATCTATCTCACCTTCGACTGCGGCTACGAAAACGGATACACGGAAACCATCCTGGACGCCCTGAAGAAGCACAACGCCCCAGCAGCCTTTTTCGTGGTGGGCAATATGGTAGAGACCGCCCCGGAGATCGTGAAGCGCATGGCGGAGGAGGGGCACATCGTGGGCAACCACACCAATCACCACCCAGACATGTCGGCCATCAGCAGCCAGGAGGCATTCCAGAAGGAATTGGACAGTCTCGCGGCGCTTTACCAGGAGGCCACAGGGCAGGAGCTGTCTCACTTCTACCGCCCGCCCCAGGGAAAGTACAGCCAGGAGAATCTCCGGCAGGCCCAGGCGCTGGGGTATAAGACGGTCTTTTGGAGCCTGGCCTATGTGGACTGGTATGTAGACAACCAGCCGACGGCGGAACAGGCCTACGGAAAACTGCTCCCCCGCATCCATGACGGGGCCATTGTGCTGCTCCACTCCACGTCCCGGACCAACGCGGAAATCCTGGACGAGCTTCTGACGAAGTGGGAGGAAATGGGGTATACGTTCGCCTCTTTGGACGAGCTTCCCAAGGCAGGTACAGCCCTTTCTTAACCCAGGAAACCAAAGTCATTCCCCAAAAAGCAGAAAAAACGGAAAGAGGGCCGGTTGTTTCCCGGTCCTCTTTCCTTATGGGTTAGGAAGATTGGATGAAAAGAAGTTTTTGTCTCTTGCAAGTATTAAGATACAGGAAAGTTATTAAGCAAACCAGCATGAATTGTTACAAAAGTCTTAAATCTTCTCCCGCCTCCGCAGAGAAGAAAAGAAGTCCGATAATACTGCCCGGCACTCCTCCTCCATGATACCGCCCACCAGCGCCGGGACATGGGGGAAATCCTCCATAAACAGATTTACCACCCCGCCGCAGGCTCCGAACACCCGGTCCCGCGCACCATACCACACCCGCTGGATTCTTGCGTTCAGGATGGCTCCCGCACACATGGGACAAGGCTCCAGGGTTACATAGAGCTCGCAGCCGTCCAGCCGCCATGTCCCCAACGCTTGATTTGCCTGCCTGATGGCCTCCATTTCCGCGTGAGAGGCAACGGACTGACGCTCTTCCCGCCGGTTCCGCCCGCAGCCCACCACCACGCCTTCCCGGACGATGACGCAGCCTACCGGGACCTCTCCAGCGGCGGCGGCTTCCTGTGCCAGTTCCAGGGCCTGTCTCATAAAAATTTCCTCCATTGGTGGTTCCTCCCGTATGAAATTTGGCATATTTGTCCAAACTCCCCATAAATCTATTAGCAGGAGGGACAACACCATGAAAACTGTTCTTTTTTCCAAGAAGGCCCAGACGAATCCCGAGCTGTCCGCGCTGTGGGCCGAACTGCGCCACGCTCAGGGCGAGCTGTCTTTGGCCTACCGTCAGTTTGACCAGGCGGTGGACCCGGAGCTGGTCGAGTCCTGCGTGTATCACATCAGCGCCGTAAAAGCCCGCTGCAACTACCTTATCCGCGCCATCAAGGAGCACAGCCCGGAGGCCCTGGCGGCAGTGCGCCTGGAAAAAGAGGCGGCATGGACTTAAACCAGAAAATCATAGCGGCGCTGCTGGCGGGGTTTTTTCTGATCGCCCTGCTGCGGGTGTTCAGTGCGCCGCTGCGTCTGGCCTTGAAGCTGCTGGTCAACACGCTTCTGGGCTTCCTGGCTCTCTGGGCGGTGCAGGCGACGGCGGCAGTCACCGGCATCGTCCTGGGGCTGAACCTCTGGAACGCCCTGGTCATTGGCATTCTGGGGCTTCCGGGGTTCTTCCTCCTGCTGTTGGTGCAGTGGGTGTTGTAGTTACATAAGATCTTTTTTGCGGAGGCGTATCGGGACCCAAACCAGGAAACAGGCGGGACGCGGGGGAAATGAATGGCCCTCGCGTTCTCTTATTTCCGGGGCAGTTTCGTTCAAGACTGTCTCACAAATAAAATAGAAATCGAGTATCCAAAAGAAAACAAGAGCATTCACGAGAAAATGGCAGAATATAAATCAAAACCAGTTTTT
>CAOJHG010000172.1 GCA_948435975.1 uncultured Oscillibacter sp.
AGTCCGCGGGGCAGTACGGCTTCCAGGTCTGCAACTGCATGGGCTCCGGCGTCAACGTAGCTGAGGGCCTGGGCCAGTTGACCAACTACGGACTGGACCAAAAGGTAGTTACCATGTGCGGCGACTCCACTTTCTTCCATACCATTCTTCCCGGCCTGGTCAACGCCACATACCACAGCGCCAACATGCTCCTTATCGTCCTGGACAACTCCGCCACGGCCATGACCGGCTTCCAGCCCCACCCCGGTACAGGACTCACCGCTATGGGCCGCCGCGCCAAGCCGATGGATATCCCAAAGATTCTGGAGGCCGTCGGCTGTGAGGTGGAGATTGCCGATCCCTTCCAGGTCGTCGAGGCGGAAGCGGCTCTCCGGCGGATGCTCCAGCGTCCCGGGATGAACGTGCTGATTATGCGCCAGCCCTGCGCCACGCTGAAAGCCAAGGAGAAAAAACGGCCCGTCCGTGTCTGGGTAGACCAGACGAAGTGCATCGGCGACGGCTGCGGGTGCGGTAAATATTGCAGCCGGGTCTGGGGCTGTCCTGGAAACACCTGGGATTACGAAAACAACAAGGCGCGTATCGACCCTGTTGCCTGTGTGGGCTGCGGGGTATGCGCAAAGCTCTGTCCCGGAGGGGCGATTCAAGTGGAAGGCGGTGAGGACGCATGAGCCCTGTGAAAAAACTGCGCTTTGACCCTTTGAATATTGTAGTCTGCGGCATCGGCGGGCAGGGAAACGTATTGGCCGCAGAGGTCCTGGGAAGCGCCATGACAGACCGCGGCTACCAGGTTGCCGTTGGCGAGACCTACGGCGCATCCCAGCGGGGCGGTTCCGTGATGAGCCATGTGCGGGTGTCCGCCGGGAAGTCGCTGAGCGTGCTGATTCCCTCCGGTGAGGCCCATATGATTGTTGGCTTCGAGCCTCTGGAGACCCTGCGCATTGCCCGTAAGTATGCCAGTTCCCGCACTACCATCGTTTACGATCCCCGGCCAGTTTATCCCCTGGGCGTTCTTCAGGGAAGTCTGACCTACCCCAGCATGGAGGCCATCACGGAAGAACTCCGTGCGCTGTCCTCCATGGCGTGGGCGGTCCCAGCGGCGGATATCGCTATGGAGGCCGGAGATTCCAAGGCCGCGAACATCGCCCTTTTGGGTGCGTTCAGCCAGCTACCCGGCGCACCCTTGACCCGGGAGGACCTGGAGCGGATTCTCACTCAGCGTTTCAAGGGGGCTGTCCTGGAGCTGAACCAACGAGCCTTCGCTATGGGCTGTGAGGCCGCCGGAAAGGAGGAAAAGCGCTGATGGATGCTGTTCAAGTACGTTTCCGCTGTCCTGGAAAAAAGGAGACGCTGACCCTCTCCCTGCCTCGGGATACCCGCTTTTCCGCTTTGACGGCCATGCTGTACAGGGAAAAATTCATCGCGCCCCAGAAACCTGGCTACCGTTATCTGTACCAGGAGCATATGTGCGGCATGAAACACACTCTGGGGGACTACATTCCGGCGGACGCGCACAAAATGGAGCTGGATATCTTCCAGTTTCCGGCGGTCTTGGTGTAAGGAGGGGAAGAACATGTTGAGTACGATTGCCCTGGATACCCAGGTGATCCGTCCCGGCCTCTGTACCGGCTGCGGCGCTTGTCAGGGAATGTGCCCTTACTGGGGTTCTGCCGGCGGGCGGACGGTCTGCTACTTCGACTGTGAGCGGAAGGACGGGTGTTGCCAGCAGTTCTGCCCCAGGATGCCAACAGACCTGGAGGCCCTCCGCCGCAGATTCTTCCAGGCGGAAGACATCCTGCCCGAAATCGGTCCCTTCCGGAGCTTGTATCTCACCCGCGCCGCCGATTCCTCCATCCGCAGGAACGCTCAGCACGGCGGGTCCATGACTGCGCTGGTGGAGCTGGCTTTGCAGGAGGGGTTCATCGACGCCGCTGTATTGACCCGTTCCCAAGGCGGTCTGAACCCCGAGGGCGTACTTGCGGCGGCAGCAGAGGACATCCGGGCTTGTTCCGGCAGCAGCTTTCAGATTCCCCCAGCGCTGGCGGTGCTGAACCAGGCTCTGCGCGAGGACCGGTATCACAGCATCGGGGTAGTGGGCACGCCCTGCAAGACGCTGGCGGTCTATAAAATGATGGCGAAGCCGCTGGCGGAGGACGGCTGCCACGCAGAAAACATCGGCATGGTCTTCGGCCTGTTCTGCGGCTGGGGCCTGGATTGGGACGGCCTGATGGAGCTGACTGCCAAGCGCACGGACCCAAAGCAGGTCTCCCACATGGACATCCCCCCCAGCAAGTACCACGCTCTGGAGCTGCGGGAGGGTGGGAAAACCATCTCTGTAGACCTGGACGATGTGACGCCGCTGGTTCGTTCCGGCTGTCACTACTGCACCGATATGACTGCCGAGTTTGCGGATCTCTCCATCGGCGGGGCCCGGAGCGCGGATGGCTGGGACGTGGATAAGGGCTGGAACCAGGTGATTATCCGGACAGAGAAAGGACAGCGCCTGTTGGATTTGGCGCGCAAAAAAGGCGTACTGGAGTTCAAGGACCCCTCTGCGGGCGGCCTGGAGAAGCTGAAAGGCGCTTCCATGGGCAAGAAGCGGACAGGCGTAAAGAACCTCCAGGCGCTGACAGGCGGCCTTGGCTATTTGGAACCTAGTGCGGCGCTGTTCCAGGGACTGTAAGCTCATATTGATTCCAGCGCACGAATTGCTTTCAGGCGCTGTAGAAGAAAGGTACGTCAAAAGGCGTGCTTTTCTTTTTATTCGCAAAAAATACTGAAAGAACGAAAGATTTCCAACTGAGTGATTTGACTTTTCCCATCGGAGATTATATGATAGGGAAAAATGCCCTCCGTTTCATGCGGGAGGCTAGTCTAGGAAAGCGAGGCCCGATTCTCATGACCCCTATTTTCACCGGAAGCGATCAATATGTAGCATCCAACGACCTGATGTCCACCGTAAACATTGCCGTGACTCTGCAAAAGCCCCTCCTCATCAAAGGCGAACCCGGCACCGGAAAAACCATGCTGGCCCAGGCTGTGGCGGACGCCCTGCAAAAGCGCCTCATCATCTGGAATGTGAAATCCACCACCAAAGCGCAGGATGGCCTGTATGTTTACGACGTAGTCCAAAGGCTCTACGACAGTCAGTTCGGCGGGCAGGGTGTGGACGACATTGGCCGTTACATCAAGCTGGGCAAGCTGGGAGAGGCGTTCCAATCCCCGGAACAGGTGGTGCTCTTGATTGACGAGATCGACAAGGCGGACTTGGAATTCCCCAACGACCTTCTTTGGGAACTGGACCAAATGGAATTCTACATTCCGGAAACCCGGGAGACCATCAAGGCCAATCAGCGCCCTATCGTGATTATCACCTCCAACGCGGAAAAGGAACTGCCGGACGCCTTCCTCCGCCGGTGCGTGTTCCACTATATTGAATTCCCCGATCAGGCGCAAATGGAGCAGATTCTCCGAGTCCACTTCGGCGCCCTGGAACAAAATCTGGTCCGGCAGGCTCTTGCGGCATTCTACTGGGTGCGGCAGCTACGGGAAATCGAGAAGAAGCCCAGCACCTCAGAACTGGTAGACTGGCTGAGAGCCCTAATCTCCGGCGGCGTGGACCCAGACTGCATTGCCAGGGATATTCCCTTTGCGGGGGTGCTGTTGAAAAAAGACAAGGATCTCCGCACATTGGCCAGGAACAGGCGGTGAGCGCTGGAGATGTTTGCCGCATTTTTTTACCTGCTGCGAAGCCGGGGCCTGGACGTTTCGTTGAACGAGTGGATCACCCTCCTGGAAGGTATGGCCCACGGACTGCACCATTCCACCCTGACAGGATTTTACCATCTCTGCCGGTGTCTTGTGGTAAAGAGCGAGACGGAGTATGACCGCTTCGACCAGGTCTTTTTAGAATTTTTTCAAGGCGTTCCCTGGAAGGGCGACCTACCGGAAGAGCTGCTGAACTGGCTGAACCACCCTGCAGAGGACCTGGGCCGCACCATTGAGGAGCTGCGAAGCCAGGGATTTCCGGACGAGACGCTGGAGGAGCTGTTGAAACTTCTTCAAGAACGCCTCCAGGAGCAGACAGAGGAGCACAATGGCGGCAGCTACTGGGTAGGTACGCAGGGCCGCTCTCCTTTCGGCAACAACAGCTGGCGACCCAATGCCATTCGAGTTGGGGGAAGGAGCCAGCACCGCTCCGCAATAGCCGTCGCGGGCGAGCGGAAATTCCGGGACTTCCGGAAGGATAACAGACTGGATACCCGGCAGTTCCAAATGGCATTCCGGACTCTGCGGCAGCTATCGGTCCAGGCAGACAGCGCTGACAAGGAACTGGACGTAGACGGCACGATTCGGGACACCTGTGACAACGCCGGGGCTCTCCAAGTCCGCTATAAAAACCCCCGAAAAAATACCGTAAAGGTCCTGCTTCTCATGGATTCCGGCGGCTCTATGGAATATTACGCCGGACTGTGCAGCCAGCTCTTCCAAGCCGCAACAAAATCCAATCATTTCAAGGAACTCCACACCTACTATTTTCACAACTGCATCTACGATCAGGTATATGAAACACCCCGTCTCTGGGGAGACAGCGTACCCACGGAATGGCTCCTGCAAAACTATGACAGCAGCTATAAGGTCATCATTGTTGGAGATGCGGCTATGAATCCCTATGAGCTGCGGGAGGGACACTATGACTGGGGCCGGGGAACTTACGGACTGTCAGGGCTGGACTGGCTGGAGCAGTTTCGCAGTCAATATCCGTATTTAATCTGGCTGAACCCGGAACCCATGCCGGACCGCCCCACCTACTGGACACAGACCCATTATCAGCTAGGCCAGCTTTTCCACATGTATGATTTATCCGCCGAGGGCCTGGAAGCAGGAATGAAGCGCCTGATGGTCCGCCGCTAGACACGAAACTCTGCCCAAATCAGCAGAGCAGCCATCAAAAGCACCATGAGGGAGTCCAGAGGGACCCTTCCCTCTGGTGGGAGGTGTCGGAGGGCGAAGCTCTCTGACCGCCTGCGCGAGCAAATCACTATTGACTTTTCTTTTGACATGCTGTAATATGCAAATGATTCTCAGATTCTTCCGCTGAAAGGAGAGGCACTTCACCATGGCATATAATACAAAACAACAGCTAGCCATCCTCCAGCGGCTGAAAGAGCATGGAAATACCCCCGTCACTGCCCAAGACCTGTCCGAAGAGCTTCACCAGGACGGCTTTTCCGTGAGCCTTGCCACTGTCTACCGTCAACTGGAAAAGCTGGCGGAAACCGGCCGGGTCCATAAGATCTCCACCGGCGCAGGAGCCCTCTACCAGCCCTGTCCCCGCCAGGCAGGTCAATGCTGTCTCCTCCTGCGCTGCGAGGACTGCGGACGGATGGAGCATCTGGACTGTCCTCAATTCCAGGACCTCTGCCGCCAACTGGGCGCGGAACAGGGATTTCAAGTAGACGGCCGGCAGACGGTGCTGACAGGCCGGTGCCGGATATGCGGAAAAAAGGAGGCGGCTTCTCATGGACCAGCATGAC
>CAOJHG010000173.1 GCA_948435975.1 uncultured Oscillibacter sp.
GTTGGTCTGCTCCACTACATAAGGGACTAAACTCAATTTGAAAACCTCCAGTCTTGTGTAACCAGCCGCTTTTCATCGACTGTGCAGGAAAATGGCATCGAAATTCCCCAGAACATCATTTTCCCATGATATCATGCACTGTCGGGAAATTTGTGTCGAATCTGTAAAATATCACCGGAAAAATGTTCGGGGTTATTCGTCCTTTTTCTCCTCTTCGGCGGCAGGCTCCCCTTCAGTCTTCTTCGTGCTGCTCTTCCGAGGCTTCCGGGCGGGCTTTTCCTCCTTGGCCTCCCCGTCCCCGGACTCTGCGGCCTTCTTCGCGGCGCTCTTCCGGGGCTTCCGGGCGGGCTTCTCTGCTTCAGCAGGGACGGGCTTCTCTTCCTTAGCGTCTTCTTCAGCGGGCTTTTCCTCCGGCTTGGTGGCAATGGCATTCTCTACCACAATCTCCACAGCGCGGCGGCTCTGGACCTGATCCCGAATCTGCTCAGCCTGGAGATACTTTTTCACCATCTCCACATCCATGCCAAACTGATCTGCCATCCGCTGGAACTCAGCTTCCACGTCCTCGTCAGTGGCCTCGATCTTCTCTTCCTTGATGATCTCCACCATGGCCAAGTCCATCCGCACCTGACGCAGCGCGGGCTCTTTGGCATCCTCCAGCAGCTTTTCCTCACTCAGACCGGTCATCTGCATGTACTGGTCATAGGGGATTCCCTGCTGGGCAATCTGGGTCTTGAAATTCTCCAGGAACTGGCGGGCTTGTCCCTCAATCATAGCATCAGGCACGTCTGCGCTGATGTTCCCGGCAACCTGCGCCATCAGGGCATCCTCAAAAGCGCGGTCCGCTTCCTTTTGGCGCTCTTCCCTGATTTTCTTCTCCAGGTCGGCCTTCAGCTCATCCAGGGTGTCGAGCTCGGAAACGTCCTTGGCAAACTCATCATCCAGGGCGGGGGCTTCCTTCTCCTTGACCTCGTTGCATTTCACCTTGAAGACCACAGCCTTGCCAGCCAAATCGGCATGATAATCCTCGGGGAAGGTGATGTCGATGTCCTTTTCCTCACCGGCCTTCATGCCCACAATCTGCTCCTCAAAGCCGGGAACAAAGCTATGGGAACCCAGCTCCAGACTATGGTTGGTTCCCTTTCCGCCGTCGAAGGGGACGCCGTCCAGGAAGCCCTCAAAGTCAATGACGGCGGTATCACCCTCCTTGGCCTCCCGTTCTACAGAGACCAAACGGGTATTCCGTTCCAGCAGGCCGTTCAGACGCTGGTCCACATCTTCTGCGGAAACAGTGACTTCCTCCTTGGGTGCGGAGAGCCCCTTGTACTGGCCCAGGGTCACTTCCGGGTATACGGGAGCGGTAGCTTTAAAGGTAAAGCCGTTTACCGTGCATTCGCCTTCCATCTCCACAGAGGGATACCCCACCACTTGGAGATCCTGCTCCTTCACGGCAACCTCATAAGCATCGGGGAACGCAATATTGATAGCCTCGTCGAAAAACACTTCCGGGCCGTACATTTTCTCAATCATCTTCCGGGGGGCCTTGCCGGGGCGGAATCCGGGCACATTGATCCGGTTGCGCATCTTCCGGTATGCCTTCTCCATCGCGGCATCAAACTCCGCCGCCTCCACCTCAATAGTCAAAACGACCTGACTTTTCTCAATCTTTTCGCAGCTTTTCACACTCATGATGTCAACTCCTCCGTTCATCACCGACTAACAGCCGGTGCCAGCTTCTTATTTTATCAGAAATCTTTCCAAAATGCCAGTATTATTTCCTCTAATCCCAAATTTTTTTTGGGGTAAACTCTAGGTAATCCGCTGAAATCAGGGAAAAGTTCGTGTCTCCCTGTTTCCCCTCCAGCCTCCGCCGGATGGTCGCGCCGTGGAGATGACCATAACAGCAGACAGGGACATGGTATTTCTCCAGCACTGACAGGATCTCCGGGCACTCGTAGCCCTGATACAGCGGCGGGTAGTGGAGGAAACACAGGGCAGGCTTTCCCTCCGCCGCTTTCAGAGATGCTTCCAAACGTCCGGCTTCCCGGTTCAGCACCTTGACGTTATGGGCGTCCTCCTCCATGAACCAGCCCCGAGTCCCGCATACAGCGAAATCCCCATAGAAAAAACAACCGTTGTGGAGCATCTCCAGCGTGTGAATCCCCTTCTCCTCAAAGAAACGGCGGAGCTTAGCCGCTGTGGTCCACCAATAGTCGTGGTTGCCCTTCACCAAATACTTTTTACAGGGGAAGCGGTCCAGGAATCGGAAATCAGCCTCCGCCTCCGCCAGATCGATGCCCCAGGAGGTATCTCCCGCCAGCACCAGCACATCCTCCGCGTTCAGACGGCTCAGGGACGACTCAATACGGCTCATGTAATCCTTCCAGGCCGGTCCGAAAACCTCCATAGATTTATTGGCCGTCAGGGACAGATGCAGATCCCCGATTGCGTACAGTGCCACAAACGCGCCCCCCTTCTATATCTCCTGATGCGGACAAAACTCCCAGCTCCCGTGCGAACACATTAAATCTGGTCGTCAAATAAAATCTCTTTTTTACATTTTGGACAGCTTTGCCGCCAGCCGGGAGCCCAGTATACAATAGCCGCGCTCTTCCCGCAGTGAGGGCAACGCAGATACCGCCAGCGAATGAAAGCGATCAGCAGCACCGACGCCGCCAGTACGCCCAGAGAGCACCGCAAAATCATTGGGTCGTGCCGGAACGCTGCCGCCGCACCGATGGACAGCAGCACCACAAAGCCCAGCACGACGATCATTCGGGCGTACTTCCGCTTCAACACCTTCATCGCGCCCCTCCTTCCGGGTCGTCATCATAAATAAAGGGCTTTTTGCAGTTCGTGCAGTAATCTGTATGGAACACATTCCATCGGGGCCGGGCGTACCGTTTCCCGCAGTTGGGACACCGCAGGCGGAAGGACAGCACCAGCCCCGCCAGAACCAGCAGTCCCACCGCGCCTACTATCAGGCCGTCCGCAAAGCCTGACACGAACTCAGCCGCGTCTCCCGCCAGATACTTTGTTCCCCGGCTGACCAAAAGCACCCCTATGCCGCTGTAAAAGAAGATCAGGCACATCCGTGCATCTTTCCGTTTCAGCACCGCCCTCACCCCTTATTTCAAAAACGACATCACGGCAGAGTCCATCCCGGCTTTCTCCGCTGTCTGGTTAAAGCGCCGCTCCTTCTTCTCCAGAGCCGCCAGGCGTTCGGGAATCACCTCGCCAGTCGCCTTGTTCAACTGATGCAGCAGGCCCACACCCTCTCCCTCGGGAGTCTCCCCAATGGCGGACAGCACATGGTCGCAGAACTTGAATGGAGATGCAGTAGAGGCAAACACCGTGACCGTATCATCCCCAGTCTCCTTCCGGTACTGCTCCAGGACGTTGGCCGCAACCGCTGTATGGGTATCAATCAAGTAATGGCGCTTCTTGTAGTATTCCGCAATCGTGGCGCTGGTCTCTTCCTCCCCGCAGAAGCCGCCCCAGAATTGTTCCCTGAGGGCCTCCTTGATGGCTTCGGAAACCTCGTACCGCCCATCCTGGGACAGCGCCGCCATGTAGCCCCGAACCTCCCCGTCATTCTCGCCGGAGAGGTCAAAAAGCAGACGCTCCAGATTGCTGGAAACCAGGATGTCCATGGAAGGACTCATGGTGGTGTGGAAGGGCCGGTTCCGATTGTATACGCCGGTGCGCAGAAACTCCGTCAGCACGTCGTTGCTGTTGGAGGCGCAGATGAGACGGCCAACCGGCACCCCCATCCGTTTGGCATAGTAAGCCGCCAGGATGTTGCCGAAGTTGCCGGTGGGGACACAGATATTCACCTTATCCCCCATCTGGAGCCCGCTTGCCAGCAGGTCGCAGTAAGCGGAGACATAATAGACCACCTGCGGCAGAATGCGGCCCCAGTTGATCGAGTTTGCGGAGGAGAGGAAATAGCCCCGTTCCGCCAGGGTCTCCCGCAGAACCTCGTCAGAGAAAATGCGCTTCACACCGGCCTGGGCATCGTCAAAGTTGCCCACCACGGCGCAGACGTCCACGTTTCCGCCCTCCTGGGTGACCATCTGGGCCTCTTGAACTGCGGAAACGCCGTTCTTGGGATAGAATACCATGATCTTCGTCTGGGGCACATCCGCAAAGCCCTCCATCGCCGCCTTGCCTGTGTCGCCGGAGGTGGCTACCAGGATGCAAACCGTCTTCTCTTCCCCGGTCTTCTGGAGGGCGGCGGAGAGAAGCTGAGGCAGCATTTGCAGGGCCATGTCCTTAAAGGCGGAAGTGGGTCCATGCCACAGCTCCATACAGAAGGTATTGCCGTCTACCTTCCGGCAGGGAGCAATCTCGCGGCAGTCAAACTTTTCCTGGTTATAGGCGTTGTTTGCGTAGTCCAGCAGCTCCTCTCTGCTGTAGTCTGTCAGGAACAGGCTCATGACCTCTACCGCCCGATGCTGGTAGTCCATCCCGGCTAATCTCTCCAGGAAGTCCTTTCCAATCTGCGGAATCGTCTCCGGGGTCAGCAATCCTCCATCTCTGGAAAGTCCCATCTTGATGGCCTCCGCTCCGGAAATACGCAGGGACTTCTCGCGTGTGCTGTAATATTTCATGTCGTTTTCCTCGCTTCCTTATGAGAGCCGGAAATGTTTTTCCTGGCTCCGCCGCCCGCTGTCTGTGGGCAAACCTTTTTCTTTACTCCCAATTTCCATTTGTGTTTATAACGCTTATTACTAAAATCCAAATATACTCATTCAGTTGAAGGGAATAGACTTAGGCGGGTGCTTCCTGCAATACATCAGGACTTTCTTTATATACGCAGGTCTCTATTCAAACGCATTTTCCAGGTACTCCACCCGAAATTTCCCGCCTGTCTCTTCGTAAATCTCCGCTACATCGAACCGGGCAAAGGCGTCGGGGTCATATCCGCTCAAATACGCGGCGGCCGCTTTCCGCAGGCGCTCCTGCTTCCGCCGGTCCACGAATTCCCTTGGCAGACCGATGGACCTGGGACCGCGCCGCTTCACCTCAACAAAGCAGACCGTCTCCCCCTTCCGCGCTACCAAATCCAGCTCTCCGAACCGGCAGCGCCATTGACGCTCCAGTACTGTATAGCCGTGCTCCTCCAGAAAGCAGGCCGCCAGCGCCTCTCCCTGGTCCCCGGCGGCTTTGGCACGGCTCACCGCTTCGCCTTCCACTTTGTCAGAAACGTCTCACGGTGAATCGGACTTGGGCCGAACTGGTCCAGCATCTCGTAGTGCAGCTTCGTCCCATAGCCTTTATGCCTGGCGAAACGGTATTGAGGATACGCTTTATCCATCTCCACCGACATAAAGCGGTCCCGGCTGACCTTCGCCAAGATTGACGCCGCGGCAATAGACGCGCTCTTCCCATCCCCCTTTACAACGGTCTGGTGGGGCGCACTGATCTTGTGCGTGCTGCCGTGGTCCCGATTACCGTCAATCAAAGCCATATCCGGTTTCATCTTCAGG
>CAOJHG010000174.1 GCA_948435975.1 uncultured Oscillibacter sp.
GTCCAGCCGTCGCTGGGGATTCGGAAAACTCTGTCTGAACGGTGAGCAGGTCCAGACAGCGGTTGGGCAAAGCGACCTGGATACCGCCGCAGTTATAAACCGTCATTTCGCCGCCCGCCTCTTCCTGGGGAGGCTCGTCATCCTCTTGAGACGGCGGGTGTTCCGAAGAATCAGGGAGAGGGTCCGGCGCATGTTCTCCACCGCAGGCAGACAGGGCGAGGAGCAGCGCTGTCAGAAAAATACAAGCGTTCAGCCGGTGCATAAAGCATCATCCTTTCTTTACCAAGCTTGAAGACCGGTTTAATCTAGTATATCTGATTTGAAGGGAAAAGAAACTTCAAAATCATAACAAATAGTAACAGGCCGGAAACTCCGTTCAAGTTCCTCCATCTCTTGACAGAGCGGGTTTGGAACCATATAATTTCTTTACAAAATCGAGAGAGGCGAAGGGATTTATGGGAGAATGGACAGCGATTAAGACGCAGGCGGATATCGAGAAGCTGATGCAATGCTATGGCGGATTCCATGATAGCTGCCTAGTAGGACTGGAGTACCGTACAGGCGCTTTTGTGGACAGCGGGCGGGCTATGCGCTTTGGACTGCCGGAACATTATATGCTTCATATGTGCTTCCACAGTCAATGGGAGGCGCGCCCCCTGAAATTGTGCTTTTCCGGTGTGCGGAGGTTCTGCGCGGCGGGCTGGCAGGAGCGCTACGGCTGTGACATTTTCGAATGCAGCCTGCAAATTCATACAGACCTGCTTCCAGGCCGGGACGACCCCCTGATTGTCTGGGCGGACAACGGCGGATTTTCTCCGAAAGCCCTGCTGGACAGGCGCATTTTAGACGAGCCTATGACCACCTATGTGATTGCGTCTTCACTGAAATGGAGATTTACGAAAGAATAGGGAAAGAGGTCCAGGCGCGGTTGTGAAACCTGGAATTATGTGCTATAATAATAAAATTGCGCTGCTTCAATCTTTCCGGAAAGAGGAGGATTCTATATTCTATGAAACTCATGGTCATCGACGGAAACAGCATCATCAACCGGGCCTATTACGGGATTCGCCCCCTCAGCACCCGGGACGGCCTGTTTACCCATGCCATTTACGGCTTCCTGACCACGCTGCTGCGCCTGAAGGGGGAGGAGGCTCCAGACGCTTTGTGCGTTACCTTTGACGTACATGCCCCCACCTTCCGCCACAAAGCCGACGCCGACTACAAGGCTACCCGGAAGCCCATGCCGGGGGAACTGCGGATGCAGGTGCCGGTGCTGAAAGAGGTGCTGGACGCACTGAACATTCCCCGTTATGAACTGGCGGGCTGGGAGGCGGACGATCTTCTGGGGACCATCTCTCGGAAATGCGAGGCGGCGGGCTGGGAGTGTGTCGTAGTCACAGGAGACAAGGACAGCCTCCAGCTCATCACGGAGAAAACCCGTGTGAAGCTGGTTTCTACCCGTATGGGCCAGACTACCACGAAGGACATGACCAGGGAGGCGTTCCAGGAGGAGTACGGATTTGCTCCTATTCACATGATTGACCTGAAGGCCCTGATGGGGGACAGCTCCGACAACATTCCCGGCGTGAAGGGCATCGGGGAAAAGACTGCCATGGCCCTGGTGCAGAGATACCAGACCATCCATGACCTCTTTGACAGCCTGCCGGAGATCGAAACGGAGCCCGGAAAGCCTGCGAAGCCGAACGTGGTCAAAAAGCTCTCCGAGGGAAAAGAGGCTGCGGACCACTCCTACTGGCTGGCCACTATCGTCACGGATGCGCCGGTCGAATTCCGTCCAGAGGACAACCTCTGCCGGGAACCGGGCGAAGCGGCATATCCCCTTTTTCTAAAGCTGGAGTTCACAAAGCTGATTGAAAAATTCGGCCTTCAAGCAGGTCCGGCGGCTGACGGTGCAGAGACGGCGGGCCTGGAGCGTCCAACCGTCACTGTAGAGAAGGTAGAGTCCCCTGACCGCGCCCAAACCCTCTTGGACCAATGGAGAAAAGCGGCGCGGGTGAGTGTGCTGGCTCTTCCGGACCTCTCCGGCGTGAGCGTTTTCTGCGGGACTGGCAAGGGAAAGGCTCTGGTGGCGGAACTGTTTTTCAATACCTATTCCGGCGGCTGGAACACCCTTTTGACAGCGCTGTTTTCAGAGGACATCAAAAAAGCGTCCCACAATGTCAAGGACCTGATGCGCTTGCTGCTGGAAAACGGTCTGCCCGCAGAGGGATTCGTCTTTGACACGGCTTTGGCGGCGTACCTGCTGGATGCTACGGCGGGAAGCTACGACCTCCAGCGCCTGTCTGTGGCTTATCTGAACGAGGAACTGCCCAAGCCCCTCTATCTGGACCCCGAGGCGTTCTCACTCCTGGGAGACGGGGCTTCTGCGGCGGCGTCCCTGAACCGGTATACGGAGGCGGTAGACGCTCTGGCAGAGCTCCTGACGTCCAGGCTGAAACAGATGGGCTTCTGGGAGCTGTACGAGAGTGCCGAGCAGCCCCTCTGCAGGGTGCTGGCGGAGATGGAGCGGACAGGCTGCCGGGTGGACGCGGGGGCGCTGTCTGCGTTCGGGGTGCTCCTGTCCACCCGCATGGCCGGGCAGGAGAAGGAGATTTACGAAATGGCGGGCGGCGCTTTCAATATCAACTCTCCCAAGCAGTTAGGGGAGGTCCTTTTCGAGCGTCTGGGCCTGCCTCATGGGAAGAAGACGAAAACCGGCTGGTCCACGAACGCGGATGTGCTGGAGAAACTGCGCTTTCAGCATCCTATAGTCAACGCCGTGCTGGAGTACCGTCAGTACGCCAAGCTGAAGTCCACCTATGCCGACGGCCTGCTGAAAGCCATTGACTCCGACGGCCGGATACGCACAAATTTCCAAATGACTGCCACCGCCACCGGACGTCTCAGCTCTGCGGAGCCGAATCTCCAGAATATCCCCACCCGGACGGATTTGGGCAGCGAATTCCGGCGGATGTTCACGGCAGCGGAAGGCTGTGTGCTGGTAGATGCGGACTATTCTCAGATTGAGCTTCGCCTCCTGGCCCATATTGCTGGAGATGAGGCCATGCGGTCAGCGTTCCTGGCGGGGGGCGACTTCCACGCAGAGACAGCCTCCAAGGTGTTCCACGTGGCCCGTGAGGACGTGACCCATGAGATGCGCCGCAGTGCCAAGGCGGTGAATTTCGGCATTGTATATGGGATTTCGGCGTTCTCCTTGTCCCAGGATTTGGGGATTTCCGTCTCTGACGCCAAGGCCTACATGGAGGCGTATTTTGCCAGCTTCCCCGGCGTGCGGCACTATATGGAACAGGTAGTGAAAAAGGCCCAGGAGACAGGCTATGTGGAGACCCTGTTCCACCGCCGCCGGGATTTGCCGGAGCTGTCCTCCTCCAGCCGGAACATGAAAGCGTTTGGCGAGCGGGTAGCGCTGAATATGCCCATTCAAGGGACGGCGGCGGATGTGATGAAGCTGGCTATGGTTGCGGTATGGAAGCGTCTGCGGGAGGAGCTTCCTCAGGCACACTTGGCGCTCCAGGTCCACGATGAGCTGATCGTTGAGTGCCCTGAGGAGGATGCGGAGAGGGCCGCAAAGCTGCTGGAGGAGGAGATGGAGCATGTGGTGTCCCTCTCTGTCCCCCTGACGGCAGAGGCCCACTGGGGAAAGAACTGGCTGGAGGCGAAGGGATGACGCGGGAAGAACAAGCGGATAAAATCTTTCCTATTTTAGAAAACGCCCAGGAGCGCTGTGTGGCCCGTCGGGAGGAATCGTTATCATGAAGCGTGTCATTGTGCTCCTAGGCGTGGCGGGCGTATCCTTGTCGGCCATTTTCGTTCGCTGGTCTACAGCTCCATCTATCGTTATCGCTCTGTACCGGATGGCCTTTGCGGCGGCTATGCTGGCTCCTGCGGCGGTGGTCCGCCGGGCGGAGTTCCAGTCTCTTGGGCGGCGGGAGCTGACACTGAGCCTGGTGAGCGGCGTCTTTCTGGGCTGTCACTTTGCCGCCTATTTCGAGTCCCTGCACCGGACTTCCATTGCTTCGGCGGTGGTGCTGGTGGACATGGAGGCCCTGCTGGTGGCTCTGGCGAGTGTGGCGCTGTTCCGGCAGAAAATGGGAAAGCGGGCGTGGCTGGCGGTGTTCCTGGCCTTCGGGGGCAGCGTGGTGGTAGCCATGGCCGACTCCGCCGCTGGAGCTTTGGATGGAGACCTGTTTGCCCTGGCGGGAGCGGTGTGCGTGGGCGTATACACCATGCTGGGAGCGGTATGCCGGAAAAAGCTCTCCACCCTGGTGTATACCTTCCTCGTTTACCTGGCGGCCTCAGGAACACTGACGCTAATCGCCTGCTTGAGCGGAACGGCGCTGACGGGCTATGGACCAATAAACCTGCTGGCGGGACTGGGGCTTGCGGTGTTCTGTACGCTCCTGGGGCACAGCGTATTCAGTTGGGGCTTAAAATATCTGCCTCCGGCTTTTATCTCTACGGCCAAGCTGCTGGAACCGGTATTCGCATCTATTGGGGGCCTGATTCTTTTCCAGGAACAGCCCAGTCCCTTAGTGGCCGTGGGCGGCGCTTTGGTGCTGGCAGGGGTGGCGCTTTACATTCAGGCGGAGAACCATACATAGAAAGGGGCGGTCCTGTGCGGAAGGAACGAGATCCAAAATCGCTGCTCCGCTGGGGATTGGCGGCTGTGGTGCTGACGGTTCTGCTGTGGGGCCTGCTGGATATCTGGAAAATCGCGCTGTTTTGTCTTGCGGCGGGTATGCCGGGCGTACTGTTCACCAACGCTGGAATCCGCCGGAAGGAGAAGAAGCAGGAGGAATCGGCGCGGGAGTTGGAGGCAGCGCAAGAGAAGCGCCGGCAGGAACAGCGGGAGCAATGCCGTCAGGCGCGGTACAGCCCTGAGGAGCGCCGTGCCGTGGAGGAACACATCAAGGAGATATTTGATCCCATTCTCCGCTGGGACCAGGAGGAAGAGCCGGAACGGATGTCCATCGACATTGCCCTGATCCCGCCTACAGAGGTATCGCCCTACTGGAGAGCGGTGACAGTGGGGGCAGGGGCTATTTCCATTCAAAGGGGTCCTGTCCTGGTACGCGGGGAGCTGGCCATCCTTTTGCCGCCGGACTGGAACCTGGAGAACAAGTGGCCCATGCGGCTCCTGCGGGACGCGGCGTGGGACCTGCTGGCGGAGAAGGAAACCCTTGGTCCAGGCGCGGCCTATCGGGGCTTTTCCGCCATGAGCGCCGGGTTTGCCGGGGCGGTGCTGCTGGGGGATCTTTGGAACCAGTACCCCTTGGAGGCGGCAAAACTGCCCGACGGCGGAAGCGTGTTCTTTTTCTGGCTGTTTCCCCTGTTGAAGCCGGAGTGGGATTACTACCTCCAGAAACGGCGTTATATCAAGCCCCTGGAGCAGCGCATGATGAAGGTGAACCCGGCGGCGGACCCGAAGCGGCCTTCCTGTGTGGACCCGCTGACCTGGTTTC
>CAOJHG010000175.1 GCA_948435975.1 uncultured Oscillibacter sp.
CCCAGACCCGGAAGCTCTTCCGGGTCTGCGCCCTGCGGCATATCCCCATTTTCACTTTTATCAACAAGATGGACCGGGACAGCCGGGACCCGTTGGACCTTTGCGGCGAAGTGGAAGCCGAGCTTGGCATTGACACCTATCCGATGAACTGGCCCATTGGTTCCGGAAAAGACTTCCAGGGCGTCTATGACCGGGAGAAGCGGCACATCCTCTTCTTCTCCGGCGAGGGCCACGCAAAAAAGGCCGAGGCGACCGCGGTAGACCTGGACGACCCAGCGGCGGGCGGCATGATTGGCCAGACCCGCTGGCAGCAGCTTCAGGAGGAAGTAGAGCTTCTGGGGGCTGGCCGGGATTTCGACCTGGAGGCCGTCCAGTCGGGGGCGCTCTCTCCGGTGTTCTTCGGTTCTGCTCTGACCAACTTTGGCGTTGAACCCTTTCTGGAGGCGTTCCTCCGCATGACCTCCGCCCCTCTCAGCCGCACGGCGGACAGCGGCGAGGTGGACGCATTTTCCCCGGAGTTCTCCGCATTCGTCTTCAAGATTCAGGCCAATATGAACAAGGCTCACCGGGACCGCCTGGCCTTCCTGCGAATCTGTTCCGGACGGTTCCAGCGGGACGCGGAGTATTACCATGTCCAGTCCGGCCGGAAAATGCGTCTCTCTCAGCCCCAGCAGATGATGGCGGCAGAGCGGGAGATTGTGAACGAGGCATACGCGGGGGATATTATCGGCGTATTCGACCCTGGTATCTTCTCCATCGGGGATACCGTCACCACCCCAGGGAAGAAGTTCCGTTATGCGGGCATCCCCACCTTCGAGCCGGAACACTTTATGCGGGTCTCTCCCAAGGATACTATGAAGCGCAAGCAGTTCATCAAAGGCACGGAGCAGATTGCCCAGGAAGGCGCGATTCAAATTTTCAAGCTCCCCGGCGCGGGCATGGAGGAAGTCATCGTAGGCGTTGTCGGCACACTGCAATTCGACGTTTTTCAGTACCGCATGAAGGCCGAATATGGCGTGGAGCTGCGGATGGAAGGCCTGCCCTACGACCACCTCCGTTTGGTGGCCCAGTGTCCCTGCAAGCCGGATGAGCTGGTCCTCTGCACCGGTGCGGCTCTGCTGGAGGATTTTAAGGGGCGGCTCCTGGTGGCCTTCGGCGGCGAATGGTCGGTGGGCTTCCTGACCAAGCACAACCCCGGTCTGGAGCTGGCGGATTCGCTGTCTGTGTCATGAAGACAATCCTGATCGTGGAGGATGACTGGGCCTTGGGCGATGGTCTCTGCCTCGCTCTGAAGAGCCCGGAAACTGTACCGTTCCTCTGCCGCACCCTCTCCGCAGCCCGGGAGTCCCTGGCGGAAAAAACCTTCGGGCTCCTTCTCCTGGATGTCAACCTTCCCGACGGAAACGGCCTGGATTTTCTCCGGGAACTGCGGGAAAGCTCCTGCTCCATGCCAGTCATCCTCCTCACAGCCAACGACATGGAGACGGACATCGTAGTAGGCCTGGAATCCGGGGCGGACGATTATGTGACAAAGCCCTTTTCCCTCGCCGTCCTCCGGGCCAGAGTAAACGCGCAGCTCCGCCGGGACGTTCCCGCTCCAGAGGGCCCGCTGGAAATCGAGCATTTTTCCTTCGACTTCCAGCGGATGGAATTCCGGCGGGACGGGCGGCTTGTGGAACTGAGCAAGACGGAACAGAAGCTCCTTCATGTCCTGGTGGAGAACCGTGGGAGGACCATGACCCGCGCCGCCCTGGTGGACCGCGTTTGGACCGACGGTGCGGAATATGTGGACGAAAACGCGCTCTCCGTTACCGTGAAGCGCCTGCGGGACAAGCTGGAGGAGGTCCCTTCCCGCCCCCGCTTCCTCAAAACCGTCTATGGCCTGGGTTATACCTGGGTTTCCGCTCCGTCGAAAGACCGCACATCCTGAACCGGGAGGCCATGTATGTATCTCATTCTCTGCGTTCCGGCGGTGCTGAGCGTTCTCCTGGCACTATGGGAGCGGCGTCGCCTGCGGAAAACGCTCCTGCGCCTGGACCAGATGTTAGACGAGGCCGTCCAGGGAAAATTCCAGGACAGGCATTTTGACGAAAGCCTTCTCTCCGCTGTGGAAACCAAGCTGGCCCACTACCTCTCCGCCTCCACGGTGTCTGCCGTCCGCCTTCGGGAAGAGAAGGACAACATCAAGACCCTCATCGCGGACATCTCCCACCAGATAAAAACGCCCCTGGCCAATCTGCTTCTTTACACCCAGCTTCTGGAAGAGCAGGGAGCGCCGGTCAGTGCGCTGGAGGCCCAGGTTAAGAAGCTCCAATCCCTGATTGACGCCCTGGTAAAAACCTCCCGTCTGGAAACCGGGGTCCTGGCCCTGCATCCCCATCCCGGCGCTCTGGCCCCCATTCTGGAAAAGGCCGTTGAGCAGTTCCGCCCTTATGCGGCGGAAAAAGGGCTGACGCTGACCCTGGGGGCCACGGACGCGGAAGCGGTATTCGACCCCAAGTGGACAGAAGAGGCCCTATGCAATTTGATCGACAACGCGGTTAAGTACACCTCTTCCGGCGGCGTGTTGGTGCACGCAGCGTCCTATGAGCTGTTCTGCCGCATTGATGTGCAGGATACCGGCCCCGGCGTTCCAGAAGAGGAACTGGGAAAGCTCTTTCAGCGTTTTTACCGGGGGCCCGCCGCATATGAGGCCGAGGGCGTGGGAATCGGCCTTTATCTGGTCCGGCAGATTGCCGAGGGGCAGGGCGGATATGTAAAGGCGTTCTCCAATCCTGGAAAGGGGACCGTGTTTTCCCTCTTTCTGCCAAGAAGGTAGTCCTGCAAATCTTTCACTTCTGTTAGATTTGAGAAAGAACATGGAAAGATTCTGATGCTAAAGTCTGTATTGTCGAAAGGCAGTACAGACTTTTCTTGATGGAGGTAGTTGATATGACAATTTTAGAAACCAAAGAGCTGTGCAAGCACTACGGCTCTGGAGAAACCCAGGTCCGCGCTCTGGACGGCGTGGATATTCAGGTCGAAAAGGGGGAATTCCTTGCCATTGTAGGCACCTCCGGTTCCGGCAAATCCACCCTGCTCCACATGCTGGGGGGCCTGGACCGTCCCACCTCCGGCTCGGTCACTGTAGACGGGCACGACATCTTCTCTCTCAAGGACGAGGCCCTGACCATCTTCCGCCGCCGGAAAATCGGATTTGTCTTCCAAAATTACAATCTGGTCCCTGTCCTGAACGTCTATGAAAACATCGTCCTGCCCATCCAACTGGACGGACAGCAGCCCGACAAAGCCTATGTCAGCCAGATTATCGAGACTCTGGGCCTGGAGAAGAAGCTCCGCAGCCTCCCCAGCAACCTTTCAGGCGGACAGCAGCAGCGGGTAGCCATCGCCCGGGCCCTGGCCGCAAAGCCCGCTATCATCCTGGCCGACGAGCCCACCGGCAATCTGGATTCTCAAACCAGCCAGGACGTTATGGCTCTGCTGAAAGTCACCAGCCAGAAATTTTCCCAGACCATTGTTATGATTACCCACAACGAGGAGATTGCCCAGACCGCCGGGCGTATCATCCGCATTGAGGACGGCCGCGTTCGTTCCTCCCGCGAGAACCGGAGGTGACCGCCATGCTGAACGTCGCAAACAAGGGCTGTATCCGCCGCCTTGGTTTCCGGACCATGGCCGCCGCCCGGACCCGGAACCTCATTGCCGTCCTGGCCATTGCCCTCACTACCATTTTGTTCACCACTCTCTTTACAATCGCCGCCTCTATGAACGCCTCCTTTCAGCAGCAGAACTTCCGGCAGGCGGGCGGAGATTTTCACGGCACCTTCAAGGAGCTTTCCCTGGAGCAGACAGAGGAGCTGCGGACCGACCCCTTGATTCAGGAGGCCTTCGCCCGCCTTTTTGTGGGGATGCCCTCCGACCCGCCCTTCCATAAGGCCCATGTGGAGGTGAGCTATCTGGAGCCCGCCGCCGCGCCCCACTACTTCTGTATTCCTGCCGCGGGAACGCTTCCCCAGGAGGGCACCAATCAAGCCGCCACAGATACCCGCGTTCTGGCGCTCCTGGGCGTGGAACCCAAAATCGGCGCGGAGTTCACGCTCTCCTTCTACATTGACGATAACACAAGCCGCCCACAGCAGATTACCCGGACCTTCACCCTCTCCGGCTGGTGGGAGTACGACAGCGCCCTTGTTGCCAGCAACGTCCTTCTGCCCCGGTCCGCCGCGGAGGAGCTCTGTGCCCTGAGCAACGGGGACCCGCAGTCCATAACGGGAAAATGGAACCTGGATGTGATGTTCCAAAACGCTATGCACATTGAGGAGAACCTGCTCGCCATCCTGGAAAACCATGGCTGTCAATCCGAAGAGCCTCTAGCGGATAACTATATCGGCATCGGCGTCAACTGGGGCTATACCGGCGCACAGTTCTCCAACAGCCAGAGCCTGGGCACCTATCTTGCCATCGCCGCCCTGCTCCTGCTGATTGTCTTCACCGGCTATCTGATTATCTACAACATTTTCCAGATTTCCGTTTCCAACGATATCCGCTTTTATGGCCTGCTGAAAACCATCGGCGCCACTGGACGGCAGCTCAAGCGCATCATCCGCCAGCAGGCTCTGCTCCTCAGTCTTGCGGGCATCCCTGCCGGCCTTCTTCTGGGCTTCTTTGCCGGGAATCTTCTGGCTCCTCTCATCATGGCCAATACCATCATGGAAAAAGCGGTGATTTCCTTCAATCCCTGGATTTTCGCTGGCGCGGCGCTGTTTTCCCTGCTGACGGTGTTCCTCTCCTGCCAGCGGCCCGGACGCATGGCGGCGAAGGTCTCTCCCATTGAGGCGGTGCGCTATACGGAGGGCGGCGGAAAGCGCACATCCCGCAAACACGCCCGGAGCGGGACCACCGGCGCGTCCCTGGCGAAAATGGCCTGGGCGAACCTGGGACGCAGCAAGGGAAAGACGCTTGTAACGGTCATCTCTCTGACGCTGGCGGTGGTGCTGGCCACGGTCACTTACACCTTCTCCACCGGCTTTGACATGAACAAGTACCTGGCCCACAATGCTGACGTCGATTTCATCCTCGCGGACGCGGCGTACTTCCAGCCCGGCCTCACCGGTTTCCATTCCGTGAACGAGGCCCTTCCGGAAACGATCATTGACGAGGTGTCTGCCCAGGGCGGCGCAGGGATCACCGAGAGCGGACGGACCTATGGGCAGGTCACGAATGTTCAGCAGTTCCTTCCGGAAGAGCGGTACCGGCAGGATAACATCCGGTGGAATCCGCCGGAGGTCGTGGAGCAGATGGTGCAGGATGCCGTGCGGGATGACAGCGGGCTGGTCATGAGCCGGACCTTCCTATACGGCATGGAGGACCTGCCGCTGGAGCTTCTGCGGGTGCATGAGGGAGATATCGCGCCCCTTTTCGACCCCAGCCAGAACGCGATAGCCGCCGTGGTTGAGACACATGATT
>CAOJHG010000176.1 GCA_948435975.1 uncultured Oscillibacter sp.
GCGCATCGCGGGCATCTTCAAAAGCGACGACATCCAGGGCCACCAGCGCTATGCGGGCTATGCCGACGCCCTTCGGGACTGTAATCTTCCTATGGAGGACTGGCAGCTTTTCTGGTACAACACCGAGGGAAAGGCCCAGCTCCTCTCCGGCGAATTTCCAGAAGCTCTGGTTCAGGCCCTCCGCCGCTGTACCGCTGTGGTGTGCTACAACGACGAGATCGCCAGCCGCCTGGAGGACTATATGATGCGCAGAGGGCTCAAGGTCCCTCAGGAATTGTCCATCGTCAGCTTTGATAACAGCTTGTATAGCGACCTCTCCTGTCCCCGGATCACCTCCCTCTCTCATAAAGAGCACAACGTAGGCCGTCTGGCGGCAGAGCTGCTGATACGGCTGATGCAGGGGGAACTCTGCCATTCCGAGTCCGCCCCCTGGGTGCTGATGGAGAAGGAGAGCAGCTAAACGCCGGACAACAGGGGAATCCCCTCTTCTATTACTCTATGACAAATCCGACCGAATATGAAAAAGCCCCGGCGTCCGCACTGGACCCCCGAGGCTCTTTCTACGCAGCTTATATTAGGAAGCTCAGTTTCCAAACACGGAGGCCGCTTCCCGCATGTTCTCCATCACCGGCACACCGAAGGGGCACCGTCCCTCACAGCTTCCGCAGCCCAGGCACTCTCCGCCATGGTGGGCCAGCACGGCATAATGCTCCCGCACAGTCTCCGGCACGCTTCCTTGCGCTTTCGCCAGATTCAGGAATTTCGTCACAGAGGCCACGTCGATCCCCGCCGGGCAGGGAGCGCAGTGGCCGCAGTACATACAATGTCCCTTCCAGCTAATTTTCGGCAGAGCGGCAAAGGCTTCTGCATAGTCCCGCTCGCTGCTGGGGGCCTCCTCATAGGCGATGCTGGCCTTCAGCTCCTCCAGGTTCCTGGCCCCAGACATGACGGACGCCACCGCCGGACGGGTCAACGCGTAGTTCAGGCACTGGTACAGCGTCAGAGCCCTGCCCGCCGGAGAGTATTCACTCAGCAGGTCCCCTCCGCCGAACGCCTTCATCACCGTGATACCTACCCCCAGACGCTGACAGGTCTCGTACAGCTCCCGCCGCTGGGGGTCCATGTTCATCAGGGGCTGCGCGTAGTTCTTTTCCGCCCACAGCTCTTCCACGTCCTCCCCCGCAGGCTGAAGGTCGTAGCACGGATTCACGCTGAACATCAATACGTCGATCAAGCCTGTGTTCACCGCCGCCAGGGCCACTTCCGGGTTGTGGCTGGAAAGGCCGGCGGACAGGATGCTCCCCTGTTTCCGCAGCTCCTGCACATAGTCCATCACGCCGCCCTGGAGCACCGTCTCCCAGTCGGCCATAGAGTCTACGTAGTGGATCATGCCAATCTCTGCATGGTCCGTCTCCAAACGCCGGAGCTGGTCCTCGAAGCCCTTCCGGACCTCCGCCAGTTCACGGGTCCGCTTATACTGGCCGTCCTTCCATATGGCACACACATGGGCCTGGAGGACAAATTTTTCCCGCCGTCCCCGCAGGGCCTGCCCCAGATTGGAGCGAAACTCCGGATTGGGCGTATACAGGTCGATGCAGTTGACGCCGCCGGTCTCCATGGCGTCCACCATCTCTTTGACCTGCTCATATGGTTTGTCTACGAAGCCCTCACAGCCCATGCCGATCTCGCTTACTCTCAGACCCGTCCGGCCAAGCAGCCGATACTCCATAATCGTTCCTCCTATGTCAGAATGAAGTATCTTATCATACACCTGCTTCACCGAAAATACAAGTTCCATTTGGTTAACCGGTTTATATATAATGGTATCCAGTCAAAGTCTCTTATTCGTTCTTCTCCAGGCGCGCCAGGAAAAAGGCCAGCAGAAACCCGCCCCCGCAGCACAGGACTGACAGCGCAATTTCTGCCCACCCAGTGTAGTCCGCAGGGATAATCACCAGCGTAGAGGCCAGCACAAAGCCCAATATCCCATGAAACGCCGCCGAGTAATGCCGCCGGAAAAACCACGTCACCAGACGCGCCAGCAGCAGCACCGCCAGAGCCATCCCCGGCAGACTGGCGGCCAGCACCAGAAAATCCAGGTTCGCCAAGCCTTCCAGCATCGGCTGATACAATCCCAGGGCCATCATGACAGAGGAGGAGGTCATGCCGGGAATCACGACGCTCATGCCCCACAGCACGCCGCAGAAGTTATACCACCAGAAATTCGGCTCCACAGTCACATGGACCACCCGGCTCACGTAAAACAGCCCCGCAAACACCGCCAGCGCACACACAGCCAGGCTCACCCAGGAAAAGACGTTCCGCCCCTCCTTCCCCGCCTCCCGGAAGAGAGAAGGGACCGTGCCCACAATCAGTCCGATAAACAGCCACACTGTCACTGCGTCGGACAGCAAAAACGCCGCCGCAATCCCCTTCGCAAACCCCAAAAAGCCCACGCACCAGCCAAGTCCCAAGGGGAGGAACCACCGCCAGTATTTCGGCAGAGCAGTCCGGGGGCGGGTGAGAAGCTCCATAAAGGGGCGGTAGATGTCAAACACCACTGCCAGCACTCCGCCGGACACCCCAGGCAGGATTGCCCCCGCTCCAATCAAAATGCCGCACAGCAGATTCCGCAGCCAGCGCAGCACACCCTCTCGTTCCGCCATCCGCCTCTCTCCCTCTTCCCCAAATAGGATGTACCCTCTGTTTCTAACAAGCATAATAGCATTTTTGCCCCCGTCTTTCAATCCAATTCCACTGCGCCGCCTGAAAAAATTTCCTTCTGGCTCCAGATGCGCTTTTTGTGAGTCCTGCACAGTCTGCGCCGGACAGACGCGGGGCATTCTGGAGAAAACACCCGTTGACAAGAGGATTAAAACCGTGTAAATTAGTGGGTAAGAATCAAACAACCGCATATGGCAAAGGCAATGAAGAGAAGAGTATGCCAGAAGATACGTCACAGAGAGCCTCGGCTGCTGGGAAGAGGTACGGAAGGGCTGGCGGAACATGGTCTCGGAGCTGCACGGCCGACCGCGTTTTGTTTTACGCATAGGCCGCGACGTGTGCGCACGTAACAGCGCAGGAGTGTGCTGGCACTCTCAAAGGCCGTCTTCGTGAGGAGGCGTGCGAACCAAGGTGGTACCACGGCGTATATGCGCCCGTCCTTGAGGCTTATTACAGGCTTCAGGGATTTTTATTTTGTCCGGACCCTGACGGGAAACCGGGGAATCAGCAGTTTGTCCCGGCGAAAGGAGTATTGATGCGCGTGAGTGAAGCGATTATTCAAATCCAGCACCTAAGCAAGACCTTCGGCGGCGGCGAGGATGCCGTTCATGCTCTGGAGGACATCAGCCTGGAGATCCAGCAGGGGGAGATTTTCGGCATCATCGGTCTTTCCGGCGCTGGGAAGTCCACACTGGTCCGCTGTATGAACCTTTTGGAGCGGCCTACAGCGGGGACCGTTCTGGTGGACGGCCAGGACCTGACCTCCCTCTCGGAAAAGGAGCTGCGGCTGGCCCGGCGGAAAATCACCATGATCTTCCAGGGATTTAACCTCCTCATGCAGCGGACCTGTCTGAAAAACGTGTGCTTCCCTATGGAGATTGCGGGGGTCCCCAGCGCCCAGGCGAAGAAGCGGGCCGGAGAACTGCTGGAGCTGGTGGGGCTGGGAGAGAAAGCCGCCGCCTACCCCGCTCAGCTTTCCGGCGGACAAAAGCAGCGGGTCGCCATTGCCCGCGCCCTTGCGACCGAGCCCAAGGTCCTTCTGTGCGACGAGGCCACCTCCGCCCTGGACCCCACAACCACAGTTTCCATCCTGGGCTTGCTGAAGGAGCTGAACCATCGGCTCGGCGTGACGGTCGTGGTCATTACCCATCAAATGAGCGTCATTGAGGAAATCTGCTCCCGCGTGGCGATCCTGGACGGCGGCTCTGTTGCGGAAATGGGGGAAGTGCAGGAAATTTTCTCCAACCCCACCACCGACGCCGCCCGACGCCTGGTCTATCCCGGAGGCGTCAGCGCTGTCCAAATGCCCGAAAGCGCCCGGGTCGTTCGGATTTCCTTCAACGGCGGCACGGCTTACGACCCGCTGATTGCCTCTTTGGCCATCGACTGCGGCGTGAAGGTCAACATCCTGGGCGCAGACACCCGGAACGTAGGCGGCAAGGCGGTAGGCACGATGCTGCTGGGCCTCCCGGCTCATCCCAGCGAAGCCGCCAAAGCCCTCAGCTACATCCGGGCACAGAAAAATATCACTGTAGAGGAGGTGCCGGATTATCATGAGTGAGTTTTTCATTAGCTTGTTTGAAGGCTGGGGCTTTCTCAAGGTCCCGGAGCAGATCGAGTACCTGTCCGATTTCGGTGCGCTTGCGTTCAACATCTGGGAAACTATTTACGTCCCTGCCCTGGCAACGCTGTTCGCCTATATCATCGGCCTGCCGCTGGGAATCATCCTGGTCACCGGCGAAGAGGGCGGCGTCTCTCCTATGCCGAAAGTGCTGATGGATGTTTTGAATACCATCGTGAATCTGCTTCGGTCGGTTCCCTTTCTGATTCTGATGGTTATGGTAATCCCGCTTTCCCGGCTGATTTTGGGCACCAGCGTGGGCACGGCGGCGACCATTGTGCCCTTGACAGTTGCGGCGGCTCCTTATGTTGCCCGTCTGGTGGAAATCTCTTTGCGTGAGATGGACCGGGGCGTAATAGAAGCGGCGCAGGCTATGGGCTGTTCCCCCTGGCAGATTGTGACAAAGGTCATGCTGCCGGAGTGCCGTCCGTCCCTGATTAACGGCCTGACCAATGCCTCCATCACGATTCTCGGCTACGGCGCGATGGCGGGGGCGATTGGCGGCGGCGGTTTGGGTTCAGTGGCCCTGATGCGGGGTCACGGGCGCAATCAAAAGATCGTCATGTATGCGGCGGTCATTATCCTGGTGATTCTGGTCCAGGTCATACAATCCATCGGTACTGCATGGTCTGTGAAATCGGACCGGCGTATCAATAACAACACCAAATCGAAAAGGAGAAAATCATTATGAAAAGAAGAATCTCTGTCCTTGCGCTTGTGCTTGTCCTGCTTTTGGGACTGACTGCCTGCGGCGGCGGGAACTCCGGCGGTTCCGGCGCCTCTGCTGGTTCTGGTGATTCTGGTGATTCCGGTAGTTCTGGCGCCTCTGACCCTGTTGTTATCAAGGTCGGCGCGACTCCTGCTCCTCACGCGGCTATTTTGGAGGTTGCCAAGGACCTTCTGGCCGCTGAGGGCTATGAGCTGGACATCATCGAATTCAATGATTATATTACCCCCAACAACTCCCTGGAGGACGGCTCTCTGGACGCCAACTACTTCCAGCACATCACCTATATGAACGACTTCAATGAGACTAAAGGCACACACCTGGTCAGCGTTGCGAACGTCCACTATGAGCCCTTCGGTCTG
>CAOJHG010000177.1 GCA_948435975.1 uncultured Oscillibacter sp.
TGGGATTCCGTAAAATGGAAGGATTTTTTCTCCCTGCGGAACCAAATAAAGCCCGGCAGACGCCCCAATGTGCTGGGGACGTTTGCCAGGCTGTATTGTACACGAATCCCCCAAGGATTGCAAGGCTTTTCATGAATTTTCCGGCTTCTTAGGAGATGGCCTGCCCATGTCAGGGTGTTCCGTGATGTAGGCGTTGGTATCCATTGGCAGCCCTTTTTTCCGAAGGCGGACATCCAGGATGAAATTGGCCGCGCAATAGAGACAGGCGCACACCGGCACGCCGAAGAACATGCCTGCGAGTCCGAAGAAGCCGCCGCCGACCAGGATTGCGACAATGACCCACAGACTGGAGAGGCCCGTTTTGTCCCCCAGGATTTTGGGACCAATCACGTTTCCATCCAACTGCTGGAGGGCCAGGACGAAGATTACAAAATACAGCGCCTTCATCGGGGAGACCAGCAGAATGAGGAAGGTGCTGGGAATGGCCCCCAGGAAGGGACCGAAGAAGGGGATGATGTTGGTGACGCCCACGATGACGGATACCAGGGGCGTATAGGGAAAGCCGAGGATAGAACAGCAGGCAAAGCATAAAATACCGATGATAATGGAGTCCAGCAGCTTCCCCCGGACGAAGCCGGAGAAAATGCTGTCCATCTTCCGCACGCCCCGCAGGACCCACTTGACATTTTCGCGGGAGAAGAGGCTGAACGCCAGCATCCGTCCGCAGGCGGCACAGTGCTCTTTGGTGGCCAGAAGGTAGATGGAAGCGATGATGCCTACCAGCAGGTCCTTGGCGAAGTTCAGCAGGGTCAAAACGCCGCCGGAGACCGTGCTCATAACAGTCTGCACTTGAGGGAGGATGTTGGGGATGTTCCGCAGCCAGCTATTGATATCCTGGAAATAGCCCGCCATCTGCTCGGAGACCCAGTTGGCAATATCAGGATTCGTCTCCAGGAGGTGGAAGATCCAGTCGCTGATAGTGCGGTAGTAATTATCCGCGTTGGAGATCAGTTGAAGGATGCTCTTGTAGAGTTCTGGAAGCAGCACGGAGGCCAGCAGATAGAACAGGAAGAAAATGACCATCCAGCTCATAAGGATGCTGACCGTCCGGACGATGGCGGAGAAGTGCCGTCCTTTGGCCTTGGCTCTCTGCACAGGAACGGCGAAAAGCTGCCGCTCAAAGAAGTTCACCATCGGGGCCAGCAGGTAGGCAATGAATGCGCCGTATAGAATGGGCTGTACCGCCTTGAGGAAAGACAGTACCATTTTCCCGCCGAACAAGGTATCATAAAAGAGAATGATCGCTGCTGCCGTACAGAAGGCCGTCACGCCCAGCAGGATATACCGGTCTTTGTGTTCCATGCGTTCACCGTCCTTTTCATAAATTCATTGTACGTCATGCGGAGAGGAATTGCAATCCTGTTTTTCGCATGTTATACTATTTTTAACACAAAATTCGAGATATCGTTGGCAGGAGGAAAGGACGCCATGAAGCAGCGCAAGGCACTCATGATTATCAATCCCAAGGCAGGAAGAAAGAAATCCCGTGGCCCGCTGTTTGACGCAGTGCGGATTTTGTCGGAAGCGGGATATCTTATCGCCGTCCACCAGACCACCGCCCCCAATGACGGCGCAGAGACCGCTGCACGGGAGGGAAAGAACTATGACCTGATTGTGGCTGTAGGCGGAGACGGCACCTTGAACGAGGTGGTTTCCGGCCTGATGAAGCTGGAGGAACGGCCGCTGTTAGGCTATCTGGCCCAGGGGAGTACCAACGATTTTGCCTCCAGCCTTCGGATTTCCCGGAATCCAGCCTCTGCCGCGGCGGCGGTTGCAAGGAATGTTCCCCGGAAGCTGGACGTAGGGCAGTGGAACGAGCGTCATTTTGTTTATGTGGCCTCTTTCGGCGCGTTTACCCGAAGCTCTTACGCCGCGCCTCAAACAGCGAAGAACGCTCTGGGACATTTCGCCTATATCCTGGAAGGAATGAAGGATCTGAATACCCTGCGGCCCTACCAGGTGCATATAAACGCCGGCGGAGAGGAGCTGGATGGGGAGTACCTGTTCGGTGCAGTGTGCAATTCCACGTCCATCGGAGGCCTGATGAAGCTGGACCCAGAGCGGGTGGTGTTGGATGACGGCCTTTTTGAGATGCTGCTGATCCCCAGCCCCAAGACTGCCGCCGATCTCCAGGGCCTGGTTTATGCCCTGCTGAATCAGGAGTATGACAGCCAGGGCTTGGTATTCCGCCATGTGTCTCATATCCACTTGGAAACAGAGGAGGTCCTGCCCTGGTCTCTGGATGGAGAGTATGCTCCCAGTCTTCCAGTAATTGATATTGAAAATCGCCGCCAGGCTCTGACCATGCTGCTGTGATGGGAGAGCTGGAGAAATTGGCAGCCCGCTTCAAAGGTCATGAGCCAGAGCTTTTAGGGGCGAAAAGGAGCTATGCGGTTCTCTGTCCCCTGGTGGAGCGGGAAGGGGGAGAACTGCATCTGCTGTATGAGGTTCGAGCGGCCCAGCTTCGGCAGGGGGGAGAGGTATGCTTCCCTGGCGGGCGGCGGGAACCGGGAGAGACGGCGGAGGAATGCGCACTCAGAGAAACCGAGGAGGAACTGCGTGTCCCCAGAGGAGAGGTCCAGCTTTTTGGGCCTATGGACTTCATCTGTAACCAGCGGGGATTTTTGCTGCGGCCTTTTTTGGGGCTTGTGTCTCCGAGGGGCTTTGCAGCAATGCGCCCTTCTCCGGCAGAGGTGGCGGAGACATTTACTGTTCCTCTGTCCTATTTTCAGAACACGCCGCCGGAAATCTGGCGCTATGACCTGACGCCCCAGGTGCCGGAGACTTTTCCTTATGAATCGGTGGGGATTTCCAGGGACTATGCCTGGGCGGGCGGACAGGTGGAGGTTCCGGTATGGCACTGGGAAAAACATGTCATCTGGGGCATGACCGCCCGCATCACCAAAGACCTGGTAAAGCCGTAGAGAAGAGCCCGCCGAAAAAAGAAAACCGCCCAGGCGGACGGTTTCTGGAGAAAATGGCTTATGCGTTCATGGAGCCGGCGGGGACGCCTTGATCGACCCGGCGGACGATATAGTTTTGCACCTCATCAAAGGGAATGCCCAAGGCAATGGACAGTTCCCCATATAGAAGACGCTCTGCCTGCTTCATATACCGCTCGTCAATCATACCCAGCCGGCGTTTCTGGGATTCCACCTGCCTGCGTTTGGCGTAGATGGACTTCACCATTTCCACCAGGTCACGGCAGTCGCTGCTGCGCATGGCAGACTGATAGTGCTGCGCCAAAGCCTGAAGGGTGGGGGCACGGCAGGCATCTGCTTGGATGGAGGGAATCAGGTCGATCAGTGCCTCTGCCTCCTCAGCGGAAATGACCGGACGCATGGGGACCTTTTCGTTGTCTACCGGTGTGTAGATGACGCCGTCCTGATGGAGAGGAGAGAGCACATAATACTGCTTGTTCCGGTCCGTGCCGGTGAGATTGGGTTTTGCGACCTCCTCCACGCGGCAAACGCCGGTAGCGCCGTATACCACCATATCTCCTGGATGAAACATAAGGGTGCCCTCCTTTTAAATAAGTAGCCGCTTCGCCGGGCGTTTCGTATGCCTTGGAGTGCCGGGACAGTAGGCTATATCCTTAGTTTACCACATTTTGAAGGTTTTATGTAAGAGGGATTTTGTATACAATCGCAAAAGTTTGTGAAATCTCTACAAAAATTATGCGCCATATTCGAAAAAATAGAGGGAAATTCTGTGTGATGACTGGTAAGATTTTTTATTTTCTGACAATATCTCCATTTCAGCAGTTCTTTTTATAGGTGAGATAGCCCTCCAGAATGAGCGCGGCGGCAACAGAGTCTACAATCTTTTTCCGCTTTTTCCCATTTTTTCCGGCGTTGAAGAGAATCTGGTGAGCGTCGATAGTGGTGCGCCGCTCGTCCCAAAGAACCACCGGAAGACCTGTGCCCTTCCGCAGCAGCGCTGCCAGTTCTTCGGCTTTTTCTGCGCGGGGACCTACAGTTCCATCCATGTTCCGGGGATAGCCCAGGACCAGTTCCTCCGCACCATGCTCCTGGGCCAAGGCGGCGATTTGTTCCGCTACAGCCTCTGGCCGGTAGGCGTGAATGGTGGTGGTGTAGCCCGCCAAGAAACCGGTGGGGTCGGAGACTGCAATACCTGTGTGGGCGTCTCCATAGTCAATGGCCATAATACGCATATTCGCGCCTCGCTTTCTGCATGTTAAGAAATTGGGGCTTATTATATCACAGCTCGAAAAGAGGATGCAAGCCCGATTTAGCCTGAAAGGAGGTGCTGAGTTGAAGACCATATGGGATGCAATTTTGGATCATCTCCGCTCCATCTCGACTGATATCTATTCCAGTGTCAACGCCCCCGCTTCGCCTTCGGAAATACGCCGCCTGGAGGAAGCCGTTGGCGTAAGTCTGCCGCCGTTCTTCCGTGAATACCTGTCTGCCATGAACGGACAACGGAACACCGAAGAGGCCGTAAGGGACCGGAACGCCGAAATCCCTCTGCTGGGCTGCTATATCTTCCTGTCCGCCGCAGGCATCCTGGAGACCTGGGCGATGATGAACGGGCTGTTCGCCGCGGAGACAGAGCCCCTGGATTGGGTGGAGGAGAACCAGATCAAGCCTTATATCTGGCGCCGCCAATGGATACCGTTTGCGGAATGCGAGGGGAGCGCCTATGCCGTCCTGGACTGCGGCCCAGGAAAAAACGGGACCTATGGCCAAGTGTTTTTCTGGGATTCCGGAATGGATTATTCTGAGGCGGCAGCGGGGTCCTTCGCCGAATTTTCAGAGGGCCTGCTGTTCCGGCTGGCCGAAAAGCGATTTGAAATCGGGGAATTTGGTACGATTGACTTTCCGGATTTCTACATTTAACACCGCCCTCTTAAAAAGGAAAAATCGAAAAACAGCCATAAAATTGAAAAAATCATTTGACAACTGCGAAAGCATCACTTATAATACCAGATGTGTCATTGTGAGGTAAGCTATGTTTTTGGATGTAAGACCGATTCTGCACGTGCCCGGCAAACGGCTGGAGCTTTCCTTCTCCCTGGACCTCTCAGATGTTGCGTTTGATGGAAGATGTCCCATCAGCCGCCCGGTGGAGGTAAGGTGCCAGGTGCGGAATACTGCCGGCCTTTTGGAACTGGAGATGACCGCAGGGACCACCCTGGATGCAGTGTGTGACCGCTGCGGAAAGGAATTTCTTCAGGAAAAAGAGATCCGCTATAGTTGTATGCTGGCGGAGGAAGTCCAGAATGAGGACAACGACAGCATTGTTCTGCTGGAGGACGGCGGTGTAGACGCGGGGGACCTGGCCCGCACAGCGTTCATCCTCGGAATGGACACAAAAACCTTGTGTTCAGAAGATTGCAAAGGAC